>NZ_JAUSUX010000013.1 GCF_030813795.1 Desulfofundulus luciae
ACCTTCCAGTATGGCAGAAAAAGTTGGTAATGGAAAGTCTAGCTGACTCGATTTTCATTCGTGGGTTGTGATAAAAATTATCATGGAAGTTTAGGGGAAAAATTGTGGATAGGGGATGGTGAAGATATTCTTTTTTATTGCCCCCCTCTTTTTTGTTGTAAAATCTCCTGTAACCTTTTCTGGTTTCCCACCGTCTTTATATAATGAAAAAGAATTCTTTTTCATTAAAAACGCCGCGCCGGATGTGATCAGGCCGGCAGGTAAAAAGTTCCTTAAGGAGAGGCGCCCCTTGTGGCAGGAATTGTACCGGTTGATTTACCACTACTTCAGCGGCCTGGGGCTGGCCCGGGAAGATGCCGAGGACCTGGCCCAGGAGACGCTGGTGGCGGCCTACCTCCACCTGGACGGGGTGCGGCCGGGAAAGTTAAGGGCCTGGCTTTTCACTGTCGCCCGCCACAAGTACATTGACTGGCTGCGCCGCTCCCCCAAGGGGGTGGTGCTGGTGAATTTTCCTGCGGAAGAGCTGACGGACGGGGCACGGGGGCCGGAGGAAGCCGCGCTCGCCGGGGCGGTCCGGGAGGCGGTGGTGGCTGCGCTGAACCGCTTAAGCCCCCCGGAGCGGACCCTGCTGGCGCTGAAGTATAACCTGGGCCTGAGCACGGAAGAGATGGCCGCAGCCCTGAAGATGAAGCCCGGCACCGTCAAAGTGAGGCTCTTCCGGGCCAGGCAGAAGTTTAAAGAGGAATACACAAAGCTCTGGGAGGGCTGATCATGACCGAAAAAGAGTTGAACATGGGCGAAAAAGAAGGTGAAACTTCGGGAGGACTGGCCGGGGGCGAAGAAGAACAGTTTTTTTTGGATGAGCGGCGCTTTTTACACCGGGTGCGGTGGCGCAGCGCCTTACGCACGATCCTGATTGCCCTGGGGGTGATGGTGGTCAGTTTCGCGCTCCTTTTTGTGTGGACCAGGCACCTCCTGAACGAGCAGAGGAACCGCATCGATAGTTATTACCCCGACCTGGTCCGGTACAGCACCCCCAACACCATTGCCGTCCGCGGCTCCTGCCAGGATGTGGGCTGGCTGGGGCAGCAAAGGGAATACCTCCTGGTCCGGATGGTCGGCGACCACCCCGTTTACGTCGGCACCACCAGGGTGGAATACCAGGTTTGGGGCGGGGAAATGTTCCGGGACCCGGACCAGACCGTGCTCCGGGCGGGGGGCCGGGAATACCTGCTGCCCGGCGCGGTCCCGCGGTTAAGGTTTTTCCACCCGGCGGTAACCCACGAACAGCTTCCCCGCCAGTTCGACCGCTTGAACGGAATACCCGCCGATAAAACGGTAGAAATGGCCCTGTCCTTTAGCCGCCTGCTCACCAGGGAAGAGATGACCGCCTTGCTTCCCGCGGGGGTGGAGCCGCTCTGGGGCGCCATCTCCGCCTACAGCAACGAGGAAATTGCGGTGGCGGGCAAGAAAAGCCCATTTGCGGCGCATAGCCTGGCACACCGGCTGGTGGGCCTTCCCCTGGGCGGTTTCCGGGACGGGGAGGACGCGGAGCTAAGGTTTACCGAAGAAAAATTTCCCGAAGAATTGCGGCGTTTAAGCGGGATTCCCAGTTACTCTTCTGAATTGCTCAAGCGCACGGCCGATTATCTACAGAAGAACGGCATCCGCTACTACGGCCTGGTGGTTTGCGGCAAACCGGCCGATCTTTTAAAATTGCAGGATAACCCGGTGGTTTCCGCAGCCGTTGTAGGGGCGGTCGCCGGGAGGGAGTAGCAGGGGCACAGGGGATGGAGCCGGCTTCATTCTTCCGGTTTTACCCCCTCGAAATACTGCCAGACCAGGGACTGCAGGGCCGGCGGCAGGGGCGCCCGGGACAACGATTCCCGGGCTTCGGCTTTATACGCAGCATAAACTTCGCTGTAGGGACGTATGGCCCCCAGGGTCGTGGGGGACTGGTGCAGGCCCACCTGTTCGCCGGCTTCACCGGGACGCACCTGCCCGGCCACCCGGGATTCCTCCCCCCTGCCCCCCAGCAAGGAGGGTGCATAGATTGTCTCCATCCCTCCGCCGGAATGACCGGCCCCCTGGCCGCCCGTCCCGTTGCCGCCACCACCCCTACCGATGCCATTGCCTCCATTGCCCCGTCCACCGGAACCGGTATTCTCTCCACCACCGTTACCGCCGCCGGTCCGATCTCCCGTGCCCTGACCCTGACCGGTGCTTCCGGCCCCGCTCCCGGAAGCATAGTAGCCATCGCCGGCATTGCCGCTCCCGGCAGCACCAGTACCCCCAGCATTTCCGGTTGCCGCCCCCGGCGCACCAGTCCCTGCACCTGCCGGATTTGCGGCTCCACCGGGGTAACCGCCGGCCCCGGCCATTTCGGCTCCCGGACCGCCGGGATAACCGGCGTTTCCGGCCATAGCCAGGGCAGATGCCGGAGCCCCCGCAGCAAGTTGCCGGGCCAGGCCGTTAAAGACGGAGGATGCCGCGGCCAGCCGGGAAGCGGCCAGGGCTGTTTCCGCCAGTTCACCCAGCGCAGAGGCCAGGGCTTCACCGGCACTGTCGGAATGATTACCCTTACCGCCTCCTACCCCCTGGGAACTGCCCGCCGGATCACCCTCACCGCCGTCCTTGCCCCCCAGCATGGCCCGGGCCGCATCCCGCAGGCTCTGGCGAAGGGCAGGGGTTTTCACCGCTTCCGCCCCCTGGAACAGGGCCAGGGCCCGCTCTTCCCTTTCTTTCCCGTCAGCCGCCCCGAAGAGCTGGCGGGCCAGCTCCTGGGTTTTTGCGGCATCTCCGTTTTCTAAAGCGGCTGCTAAGCCCTTTAAAACCCGGTCATTTTTGCGCTCCCAGAGGGCCGCCAGTTCCCGTACATCCCGGCGGGCGCCGGGGTTAAGGCCCCTCAGCAGATCATCCAGCTCCCGGCTCGAACGTTCCAGCCGGGTAGCTGCCTCCATCCTATTCCGGGCCTTGCTCACTGCCCGGGGAAGGGCGGCCAGCTCACGGCGCACTTCTTCCGGCAGCAAATTCTGGGCACCAAGCTTTAAGTGCTGTACTTTTTCCACCGCCAGCCGGGACTGCCTGGCCGCCTCCGCCAGGGCCGCCCGTTCTTCACGCCGGGCGTCCCAATGGGAAGCAAGGGGGTTGGGCATCAGGGAAAGGACGAGCAACACCGCTGCCACCAGGCTGGCATGCCCCCAGGGCCCGGCGGCGGGCATGATTGGGTAGATGCGCTCCAGCCTGGGACCCAGCTCACGGCAGGCGGCCAGGGATTCCCCTATCGCCGCCCGGGCCCAGGGATCCGGCGGGGACTGCCGGGCCAGGAGGCGATAGGCGGTGATGGCACGCCCGTCCAGGCCAAGGGAATCGGCCACCCGCACCACATCCAGGGCATCGGGACGTCTATAGGCACGCCAGGCAACCACCAGCAAGGCCGAAGCTCCGCCCGTTACGGCGGCCCACAGGCCCGGCAAGCCTACCGGCGTCAACCGCAGCAACACCAGTGTCCCAGCAGCCAGGGCCATCCCCCACAAAAGAGCCAGACGCAGGCTCTCCAGCAGGTAGCGGGTGCGCACCCGCCTCAACAGCGACGACAGGGCATCCGCCAGGTCGGCATGAGGCCAGCCATGGCGCTTTTTCTGGCAAGACATCAACATACCGCGGAAGCTTTTGATCATAACGAAATCCCTCCCTGCCCCCTGGCCCTGGCCCGCCGGGAGGCCAGCCATACCGACCAGGGCTTGCGGGGGGCAATGACCAGAACCGATACTACCAGGGAGATCACCGCGAGTATTCCCTGGCAGAGGGCAAAACGGGCCCAGGACGGTAACCCGGCCCTTACCGGGGCCCCGGGATATACGCCCGGGTAGCCCGGCCCGTAAGCAGAGGTCCCGAACACCGGACCCGTCTGGAACTGGCGCATGATTTCGTTGAGCAGCGTTCCCACCAGGGGGATGCGGCCGCTCATGGACAGCCCTTCATTTTCCATACCGGGCAGGGCCGGGGAAAGGGCCGCCAGAGGGCTCAGGTAAACATACCAGGGTGGGCCGGGGACGGACTGCCACGGCTCACCAGCCGGTACGGGCATATCTCCCGCCGGCTGCCTGCCGGCACTGACCACTCCTGCCACTACCAGGGAACCAAAGACCAGCATAAAGACCAGGACCAGGGAAACAATAGTGGCCGCCTGGCTGCGGCGCAAAATGGCCGACAGGGCCAGGCCCAGGGCACCGTAGCCCAAACCGGTGGTTAAGGCTACCACCAGGGCCATGCCCATGTTGGTCAGGGGTACCCCGCCGAAAAGAAAGACCACCGCCAGCACCGGCAGGGCAGCCAGCACCAGGAAGAGGAGGTAGGCCACCGAGGCCAGCCACTTGCCCAGGACAATTCCCGTTAAAGAAGCTCTGGTCACCAGCAGGAGATCATAGGTGCGTCTCTCTCGCTCGCCGCTGATGGCTCCCGCGGCTATGGCCGGGGCAATAAAGGCCAGAAGCAGGATCATGCCCAGGACCAGAAGGCTGTAGAGGTTCAGGCCCACCTGAGGCATGATCTGGCTGGTGCGATCGGTCATGAGCCATAGAAAGGCCAACGTACCGGCACTCATCAACCCCAGGAAAAAGCTGAGCAACAAAGGAGAACGCAGTCCCCGGGTACGGCCACGCATTTCCTTGCCCAGCATGGGAACCAGGCCGTTGCGCAGTCCTTCCCACTGGTTCCGGAGGAATGTTTTCATGCTTCGCCCCCCTCCCTGGCCAGCAGCAAAAAGGTATCCTCCAGGCTCTGCTGTGTCTCGGCAAAATGGGTTACGGCTGCCCCACTGGAGATCATCTCCTTCAACAGGGCCGCCGCCTGGGCCTGGCCGTCGGACAGGCTGAATTCAACCTGTTCCTCCGTGGTATTGATGATTTCCACGCCGGGCCACGCTTCCAGGACGGCCAGCGCCGGGGCCAGGGACCCGTAACAGCGCACGATAAAATTCCGCCGGTGTGCGGCGGCCAGCACTTCGTGCAAAAGCCCCTGGCGCACTATCCGGCCGGCCGTAACCATACCGATGTGGGTGCAGAGATCCGCCAGCTCCGAAAGGATATGGCTGCTGATAATGATGGTCTTGCCCAGACGGCACAATTCCTTTAATATTTCCCTCATTTCCACCCGGGCCAGGGGGTCCAGACCGCTGGCCGGCTCATCCAGGAGCAAAACCTGGGGATCGTGGATCAGGGAGCGGGCCAGGCAAAGGCGCTGCTGCATCCCCCGGGACAGGGTGTCAACAAAGGCCTCCCGCTTGTCCCCCAGTTCCACCAGTTCCAGGAGGTCATCCCGCAACCTGGCCGCCCGCTGGCCCCGGATGCCGTACGCAGCGGCGTAAAACAAAAGGTATTCCCCCACTCTCAGGTCGTCGTACACGCCAAAAAAATCGGGCATATACCCCACCACCCCCCGCACTGCCCGGGGATGGCGCACCACATCGTAGCCCGCTATTTCGGCTGCGCCGCCGTCGGGCAGCAGCAGCCCGGCCAGGATGCGCAGGGTGGTGGTTTTACCGGCCCCGTTCTGCCCGATGAACCCGTAAACGGCCCCCGGAGGCACCGTCATATCCAGCCCCTGCAATGCCATTACCCTTCCGTAGTATTTAACCAGCCCGCTGGTACGGATCATTCCATCACCCCCCTGTAGGCTACCGTGGGCGGCAGGAAGTAAAATCCTCTCCCGGAGGAAAAGCTCTCGCCATTTACCCGCAGCAGTACTTCCCCGCCCGGCCTGGCATATTCTCCAGGCAGGGTAAAACTTTTGGCCCCTGCCAGCGGCTCCCAGCGCCCCCGCCCGGGGTGATACACTTCCAGCGCTCCCGGAGCGACATCCTCCGGATGGGAAGAAGGCGGTCCCACGGCCCCCTTGGGCATACCGGGAGTGGACCGGGTGGGGAAGAAAGGCAGTTCTACCGTAACTTCCTCTACTTTTGCCCCGGCAGGCAAACCCGGCCGGAAGGCATAGGTAATGGAACCGCCATCCAGGCCAATCAGGTTATTATGGCCGGAGATGCCCCGCACCTGCATATCCACCGGTTGAGGCACAACCAGGCCCGCGGGTAAGTCAAAAGCACCTCTGGGGATCGCCAGTTCCGGGTGCAGGAAAATCATGCTGAGGTAGTGGGTTTTGGCCCGCAGGTTTTTCACTTCCACGTCCTGCAACGGGTCGTGGGTCCAGGCCACCAGGGTCAGGGGCTGGCTCACGTTCTCCACCGGCCCGTAGCGGTACATGCCCAGCCACTGGTCCAGCATCATGGCCCGCCGCTGCTCCTCCACGGTCAGCGGCCGGGGCGAGGGTTGATAATCGGGCGGATAATGCCCCCCCGGGGGAGCCCCAGCTTTACTCTTATCACTGCGACCACCCGGTTGCAGGAAAATCTGCCAGGTGGGCAGGTTGGGACGGGGCATCCCCTGGGGATTGTAAGCAGGCGGCACGGGAATGGGCATATCCACGGCCACCTCCTTACCCGGCGCCAGGTCCCCCAGACCCCGGTAATCATCGCCCAGCAGCAGGGTAACGTGGTCCAGGTGAAGGGCGGTACCGTTCTTCACCGTGCCGGTCAGCCGGGACCCTTCCACCCGCAGTTTTGCCGTCAGCCCGGCAACGGCCTCCGCCATGTCCTGGCGAAAAGCAAGGGTGCGCATGGTCCACTGGGATGCATCGCTGAAACGCACCTCCAGGTCGTTTCCCCGGACAATGGTATAGGGCGGCTCTGCCGGCGGGCCGTAAATTTCCCAGGGCCGTTCCCCAAAGGTCTGCACCTGCACCGGACGATCCGGACCGGCCAGGGTGGCGGTAAAAGTGGGCCGGGTTGGTGCAAAAAAGCCCACGGCCGTGCATCCCTGAACCCGGTCCCCGGTGGCGGCATCGGCCACCTGGACCGTATTGACCAGTACACTGGTTCCCGCCCATAACATGTAAAGATATAGACCACCGGTAAAGACCACAGCCAAAAGTGGTACGGCCAGCCAGGTGAATTCGGGCCGTTTGAGCCGCCGTAACAACAGATAAGTTAACGGCCCGGCCACCACCACAAAGGACAGCAGGTAGATCCCCACCATCCACCAGCGGGGAAAGGCCGTTTGGGGCAGGTTATTGGGCAGGTAAGATATGTTCCCCAACCGGGCCATGGGGAAACTGGGGCTGAACCTGTACTCCTCCCGACCCCTTACCATCAGGAGCCTTTCCCACAGGGCCCGGCCCAGGGCGCCGTGATTGAAGGGCTCTTGATTGGGGTCAAAGGTAAGTACGGTAATCCTGCCGCTACCGTAATCTTCCTGTAGCCCCAGGGGACTTTCCGCCGGACCCCACCAGGTCCCCTTCCCGGACAGACGGGCCGCGGGAGCAACTGCAACGCCGGGGGCAGGCTGTTGTAACCATGCCACCGCCGGCTGCCAGTTATTACGGCCGGTTATCCCCCGGCTGCTGATGGTGGTGACTCCGGCCGGCAGGGCAGCCAGGGTCTCGTTGACCTCCAATCCGCCGGCCAGCACCAGGTGCCCTCCCAGTTCCACCCATTCGGCCAGGGCGCGCCGCTGCTCCTCCGTCAGGGTACCCGCCCCGGAACCGGTAACGAAAATGGTGGCAAAGGCATTCAGATCTTCACCATGCCGGGGAAAAAGGTCCGCTGTAAGCGGTATTAGCCGGGGAGCCCGGGGAACACCGTCGGGCATGGTCAGGCGCACCTTTTCCAGCGCCGGAGGCACCTGCCCGAGCACCCCGACGGCACCTGCCGTGGGACCAGATATCATACCCGCACTGCCCGGTACATTCATTTCTACGCTTCCAAGGACCTTTTGCCCCTCCAGAAAACGGAAGATCATCTTGTCCCCGGGACCATGCCAGGGAAACCATAGCACCACCCGCTTTTCCGCACCGGCGGGCAGGGAAACTTTCTCGCCAAAGGCTGAGGCGGGAATAAAAATGGGCGGCCCCGGTTTGGTACCGGGTGGAGAACCGGGCGGCGGAGGTGGTTGGTGCTTATAGTGGTTGATTACTTCCACCACACCGCTGATGTCCCGCCCGCTGGTATTTTTCAGGGTTACCACCGCCGGACCCGTACTACCCGGCACCACCTGTCCCCGCCAGCCCGGTTCCACGTTCATTTTGACGGGACCGGACCGGGCAGTTGCCGCCGGCGGCGCAGCAAAAACCACCCGGGAAAAACAAAAGAGCATTACAAGGGTGAGTATGGCGGCCAGCCAGCGCCACGCCGGCAGTCGCCGGAAAAATTGTCTGGCGACACCGTGGCAGCAACCTTTCACTGCCGGCAAAGGCCGATACTGGCCCCCACGCGCGCAAAAAATTTGATTTCCCGCCAGCGATTCAGTTAACCGTTGGGAAAAGTTTTGCCACATCAACCCTTTTGACCCCACCCCTTTCGTTTCATCCTGCTCATTCCAACCAGGCTTTCGTAATAAACCCATCCTGTTCTCCCCTTTTAGCTAATTGCAAGCTAAAGTGCAGTGAAGCCTGGCACCTGCATCAACCCGGCCAGACCCGGCCTTCTCCCCCGGCACATCCCTGTACCATCTCATACCTCTATATCATAGACGAACCGGATGGTCCTCTGGTTCCATTGCCGGGCAAATTTTTGGGGAAAATTGTCCCGGCAATATTATGCGGGCTTGTAGCTAAAAAAGCCGGTCGCGGGACAATACCTGTACCCGCGACCTCTGTTTGACATCCATAACTTTTCCCCGGGTCAACTGACCGTAAAAGATCAAAAAAGAGTATGATTCCCCACCGGGAAATCCACGCTCATCAGCGAGCAGTTGACCACTACACCCTCGGAGTGGCAAAGACAATTAGACCTTAACCTGCCTGCTTCCCGGCCATAATCTGCTCCAGAAGGCGCTTTAGTTCCCGGAGCTGGCTTTCCAGGAGCTGTAGCTTTTGTACCGCCTGGCTGGGGCAGCAGTTACCGTACTGGGCACAGGCACTGCAGGGGTCGGTATAGGCCAGCGGGCACCCGGTCATTTCAATTCCCCCCTTTCCTCTGGTTGCCGACAAAAAACGCCCACTGCCGGTAGCCCTGATTACTGGACCGGCCCGTGGGCGCCGTCGCCATATCCCGTGTCACCGTTGACACAATTATTTGTATTTTCAGTATATCACAACCTGTGCCTCCGGGCAAGAATTCATTTTGGGGCTTAGCAGGTGCAGGGAGGGCAGATGTTTTTTTACTTTACCGCAAATTTTTTGTTTTTTTCGCCGGGTGGCAGGAATTTCTTGTTTTATGACGAAACAAAAGTAAAAAGGCTGGTTATTCCTACCTGGAGAGACCTTAAAACATGTTTGGAGAAACATTACCCCAGGCATTGCTGGCATTACCCGTACAGGACCTGCCTGAAAGTATTGTCATGGCCATGGCCGTTTTTGCCCTCCTGGGCCTGCCGCTGGAATGGAAAAAAATCGCAGCGGTAGCCCTTTTACAGACAGTCACCAACCTGGTGCGTTTACTGCCCATTGCCTTTGGGATGCACACGGTGATTTTGACCATTTCCCTGGCAGCTTACACCAGGCTGGTCACGGGTGCCAGGCTCAGCAGGGTTTTTCTTGCGATCATAATTTGTTTTATTGTTATTTTTACCGTAGAACTGATAAGCGTTAAGCCATTAATGGCGATAAGCAACCTTTCATATGAACAGGCAGTTAAAAACCCTCTGTTAAGAGGCCTTTTCAGCCTTCCCTATGAGGTTGCCTTATTAATGCTGGCCCTGGTGAAAAATTATTTCAACCAGCGGAACGGCAAACAAGCATCCAGGTGATGCCTAGATGGTTCGTTTTAGTCCCTCCCGGGAATTTGCCGGTTACCTGCGCAAAACCCTGGCGCTAACAGAAGAGCAGGAAGAGATTGCGGCCTATAGTCTCTTGCTCCTCTTTCAGACCGTCATCTCCATGCTGGGCATATCACTGGTGGCATGGCTGGCAGGATGCCTGCCGGCCGCCCTGGCAACACTTTTTGTAAGCGCATTCCTGCGCTCTTTTTCCGGCGGCGCCCATTGTACATCGCCCGCACGGTGTACTATTTTAAGTATCCTGACTGTCCCCTTGTTTGGAACGCTGGCAACCCATCTCACCCCATTCTTTCCACGCCCATTACTGGCCCTGGTAATTCTGGCCGGCGGGGCACTGGCTTTTGCGGTTGTCTGGCGGCTGGCACCGGTGGATTCCCCGGCCAAGCCCATTACCTCACCACGGGAACGGCAACGTTTCCGTTACCTCTCCGTATCAGCAGTGGCAGGCATTGTCACGCTTCAATCTGTCCTGCTCGGATTCCATGCTTCTAATATGGCGGCACTAATCCTGGCTGCTGAAATGGGTATGCTGTGGCAGGTATTTTCCCTGACCCGTACCGGCCACCGCTTTGTAGCCAGGTTAGACAAGCTGTTAAAATTCACCTGAGTGGGGAGGTGATTCTACCAAATGAAGAGGTTATACTTTGGTGCTTTATCTGCCCTTTTTAGTGTGTTACTTTTTGTTGCCACCGTGAGTATAAAACCTACGTGCGTATCATGGTTCTACCAACCAGAAGTACCTCGTGCTCTGAAAAAATAGCGTTTCCAGCGTTTTAGGAGAGGTTTCCTCTCCTAAAAGCCTTTTATACTACGAGAGGTATTTTTATGATCACATGGAAAGAAAAAAGACAAAGAAATATAACGGAGCATATCACTTGTACGCAGATCCTATGTATTCTATTAGCATTACTGGCAATACCAGCTTTATATAATTTTTCACCGTGGGAAACATACATATATTTTTTTAATTCCTGGTCAATCTTTTTAGTAACAATTACTCTAATTATTATTTTATATTTAATCAATAAAATTGGTTACCAAAAAGTAACGTATCTTCCTCATATAAGCGAATTATTAATAATTTGCATTTTACTACCCCTTACTCTTTCTTTGTCTGTAGCCTTTCCGGCAACTAAATCCCTTCTCCTTATACCGGTAATTATCGCCGCTACCACCTGGGGTAAAAAGGTTGGGGTGGCAGTGGCCGCCTTTTCCAGCTGCGTGGTGCTTATCAGCGATTTATTCCCCATCCTGCGTTCTTTTTCACCCCGGGCTTTCCAGATAGATCTGGTCAATGCCGGTGTAATCGTCCTGGCGGGGTGGTTTATCGGCGGGCTTACGGATATCGAAACCGAAACCAGGAACAGCCTGATCCACCTGGCCAATACCGACGGCCTGACCGGATTGTACAATCACCGGTACTTCCAGGAAGAACTGCGCTGCCGCCTGACAGAAGCCGAAAAAACCGGCAGGCCTTTAAGCCTGATCATGATGGACATAGACTACTTCAAGTTCTATAACGATGCCTTCGGTCACCAGAAGGGTGATCAAGTCCTGGCCACCATCGGCCGTATACTGGCCCGGCTGGTAAAGGAGCCTTCTTTTGCGGCCCGTTATGGAGGAGAAGAATTTGTAGTAGTCATGCCCGGGGTGGACCGGGAGGCAGCCCGGGAACTGGACGAGCAGATCAAGCGGGAGGTGGCCGGTTTTCCCTTCGAAGGTGCCGAAAACCTGCCGGCAGGGAGGATGACCATCTCCTCGGGCATAGCCTGCTATCCCGGGGACGGTACCACCGCGCGGGAACTGGTCCGGGTGGCGGATGACGCCCTTTACCGGGCCAAATACGGCCGGAAAACCCACCTGTACTTCTCTGTCGTGGACGAACTGCGCGCCTTTAGCCACTCGGAAAAAGAGCTCTTTAATTCATTAAAAACCCTTCTTACCATTATTAACGCCAGGGACCGTTATACCTTCGGACATTCCGAGCGGGTGGCCGGTTACGCCGTAGCCCTGGCGGAGAGGATGGGGCTTCCCCCGAATCATGTCAGCCTGCTCCAGTGCGGTGCGTACCTGCACGATATAGGCAAGGTTGAGATACCACCGGAAATACTGAACAAGCCCGGCAAACTTGATCAAAATGAATGGGAGATGATTAAAAACCATCCTGACTGGGGCGGGAACATTGTCCGCCCCCTTACCCTGCTCTCGGCCATTGTCCCGCTGATCCGTCACCATCACGAAAATTACGACGGTACGGGTTATCCGGACGGGCTGGCGGGGGAAGAAATCCCCCTTTTTGCCCGTATTTTACGCATTGTCGATAGCTTTGACGCCATGACCACAGACCGCCCCTATAAAGCGGCGAAAACCCCCCGGGAAGCGTGTATGGTCTTAAAACAAGAAGCCGGGAAAATGTTTGACCCTCACCTGGTGGAGTTGTTCACGGAAATCATCATGAAACAGGAGGCGCGTAGCAGGTAATCACTCGCTCATGAATGTGCTTAAAATGACACCGGCAGCCTGAACTCCTGTAATCCGAAATCTACCCTGCCCGCCAGGCAATGGGCATACGCCGGCCCGTACCAAAGGCCCTGGAGGTCACCCGCAGGCCCGGCGCAGCCTGGCGGCGCTTGTACTCGGCCCGGTCCACCTTGCGAATTACTTCCCTGACCAGCTCCGGGTCGAAACCACGGGCGGCAATTTCATCAGCCGACTTCTCCTCTTCGATGTATGCCTGCAGGATGGCGTCCAGCACCTCGTAGGGAGGGAGGGAGTCCTGGTCCACCTGGCCCGGTTTCAACTCCGCCGAAGGGGGCTTAACCAACACGCTGCGGGGAATAATTTCCCGCTCCCGGTTGATATAGCGGGCCAACTGGTAAACCATCACCTTGGGCACATCGGCCAGCACTGCCAGCCCTCCGGACATGTCGCCGTAGAGGGTGCAGTAGCCTACAGCCATCTCGGACTTGTTGCCGGTGGTAAGGACAAGGTAGCCCTCCCGGTTGGAAATGAACATGAGGATATTGCCCCGGATGCGGGCCTGGATGTTCTCCTCCGCCAGGTCTCCGTACGGGTCGCCACCCCGATTCATGGCTTCCAGAAAAGCACTGAACATTCCTTCGATAGGCACTTCCCGGAAGGCAATGCCCAGGTTTTCCGCCAGTTTCCGGGCATCGGAACGGCTGCCGGGAGAGGAGTAGCGGGAGGGCATGGAAACCCCCAGCACGTTCTCCGGCCCCAGAGCCGCGGCAGCCAGGGCGGCAGTGACGGAGGAATCAATGCCTCCGCTCAGGCCGATGACGGCCTTTCTGAAACCGGTCTTCCGCATATAGTCGGCGATTCCCAGCACGAGCGCCCGGTAAACGTAGCCGGTGTCTTCCCCGGGCAGGCGTCCGGGGGAAACTTCCAGACAGGGGTAAAGCTGCGGCGCGGCATCCACCGGTTCCCCGGTAGGGCAGCGGAGCCTCCCCATCGTCCTCACCAGCACCCCCATGGCGCCTGTTCTTGCTACTTCCAGCAGGACCACGTCCTCCTCAAAACTGGCCGCGAGGCAGGCCACCTGGCCGGAGGGGTTCACGGCCAGGCTGGAACCGTCAAAGATTAGTTCATCGTTGCCCCCCACCTGGTTGGCATAAATAAGGGGGCGGCCGTATTTTCTGGCAATGCTCCGGATCATGTCCACCCGCAGGCCGATCTTGCCGTAATGATATGGGGAGGCCGACAGGTTTATGATCAGGTCCGCCCCTTTGTCCACCAGCTCTTCCACGGGGTCTATTTCATAAAGCCGGCGGTTCCAGTAGTCCTTGTCATTCCAGATGTCTTCGCAGATGGTCAGGCCAAGGTTAAAATCCCCCAGCCGCACCGGAGCCCTTTCCCGGGCAGGCCTGAAATACCGGCTTTCGTCAAAGACGTCGTAGTTGGGAAGCAGACTCTTGTCCTGCCGGAAGAATAAACTTCCTCCTGCATAGAGCAGCGCGGCATTGTAAAGAAAGTCCCCTTCTCCCTTGACCGGGGCGCCCACCAAAAGGGCCGGTCCCCGGCTCAAAGGGGCCACCTCTTCCTGCAGGGCATCTTTTACCCGGTGCAGGAAGCCTTCCCGGCAAAGCAGATCCCGGGGTGGGTAACCCGTTACCGCCAGTTCCGGAAAGATCACTAAATCCGCGCCGGCCTGCCGGGCCGCCTCTACGACCCTCCTCATTTTACCCACGTTGCCGCCGACGTCCCCAATGGTGGGATTCAATTGGGCTAGAGCTATGCGCATGTACTGGAACCCTCTTTCTGTGGCCATAATAAAACCCCGCCCTCCGCTCAAAAAGCGTATGGCCGGGGCCTCATTGCCCTGATAGTTTCTCTGCCCGTATTTTAACAAAAACAAAAATGACTTGCAAGGCCGGGTGGGTACTATGCAAAAGCAGGAAACTACAGTTATAATAGAAGCACAGGAGGTTCGCAGCAGCAGCCGGATAAACATACCCAACGGACAGGATATGCATCCTGTAAATACCTTTCGGGAGGTTATTATGTTAATGAACTCGACCTCCATTGAGATCCCCCAAAAAGAGTTATACACCTATGAAGATTACGCCAGGCTGCCTGAAGGCGCACCCTACCAGCTGATCGGAGGGAAGCTGGTTATGACACCTTCTCCATCTACATTTCACCAACTCGTCCTGGTCCGCCTGTTAGGCCATCTCCTGAATTACCAGGCAAAAGAAAACAGGGGCACCATTCTGGTTTCTCCCGTGGATGTTTATTTTAATCACGAGGAAACCTTCCAGCCGGATATCATCTTTATATCCAGAGAAAGAACCCATATTATCGAACACAATAAAATTAACGGCGCCCCCGACCTGGTAGTGGAAATTCTCTCCCCCTCCACCGCCTATTATGACCTGCGGAAAAAATACAGGGTTTACGAAAGATACGGGGTAAAGGAATACTGGATCGTGGACCCGGAAGATGAAACGGTGGAAATATACCTGAACAAGGATGGCCGGTTCATACTGCACCAGCAAGTGAGGCGCCAGGGGGTGGTGACCTCCGCTCTTCTCGACGGACTTAAAATAGAGGTAGCAGAGCTACTTGTACAAATGCCTTAATATTAACCCGCTCCAAAAGTCTCATCCCTGCAAGACATTCCCCCCCCCTCATGGGGGTTCATTTAATTTCCGTGCCGGCATCTTACCGATTGTTCAAGGTGATATCCGCAGCCAGCACCCCTGTAACCCGGCCTGCCTCATCCCGTATGGGCAAAGACAGGGTCCGGCAGGGCTGCCGGGTGATGGCCGAAATATAAACCGGAGAAAAGTATTCCTCCCCCGCCATGGCCTTTTGCCACCAGGGGCGGATTCGCGCGTTGGCCAGGGCGGCCGGCGGCTGGGAGAAAATAAAGGTGCCGTCGCCGCGGTTGGAATAAACCGCTTCAATGCCGGCCTGCCGGGCCAGCCAGTCCGGCAGGAGGGCGCCGTGAGCCGCCGGGTCCAGGGTCTGTATCTCCGGGCGGGCGGCCAGTTCCCGCAAAGCTTCCATCACCTGTTCCATGTGCATTTTTTCCGATTCATTCAGCTTACCAGCCTCTTCTTCCGGGTCGCCGGCAGCCGCGTTTTTCTCCACCAGTGCGGCCACCCCGGCCAGCAGCTCGCCCACGCTCTGAATGCTGGCAAAGCTGTTTTCCAGCACCTCCACCGCCGCACCCATTTGCTGCAGGTAACTATCGATTTCCTGGTAAGCTTCCCCGACCCGCCGGCTCATACCGGCCACACCACGCTCAATGTCGGCAATGCTCTCCCTGATGTGCCCGGCTTCCTCCACACCGGCCGCAATCCCCTCTTCTCCGGCCCTAATCTGGAGCGCCACCTGGACCACCTTTTCTTTAATCCCTTCCAGGATGGCACCGGTCCTTTCCACGGCCTGCTGGGTACGGTCGGATAGCTTTTTCACCTCTCCGGCCACAATGGTAAAACCCCGGCCGTGCTCGCCGGCCCGGGCCGCTTCTATGGCAGCGTTCAGGGAAAGGAGCCGGGTGTGCTGGGATATCTGCCCGATGCTGGCCACAATTTCGTCCACCTGGTTCACGGCCTGGCTCAACGTGCCGATCTCGCCGGCCACCCGGGAGGAATCGGAACGGATGCGGTTGACGGCCTCCAGCACCCTTTGGAGCACTTCCCGGCACTTTTCCACCAGCCGCCGGTTTGCCTCCGCCTCCCGGCCCAGTTCCTGACCGAGTCCGGAGATGGCCCTGGCGGCCTCCTGCAGTTTTTGAAAGGTTGCCACGGCCTGCCGGGCGTTCCGGCTGACCAGGGACATCTGTTCCACCGCGGCGGAAACCTGTTCCGCCGTCACCCGGTAATCCCTGGACAGGATGCGTGCCCTGTCCACCTGCTCCTTTATCTCCTGCCATAAATCATGTACAGCCGGAAGATCCACTTCCGCCTCTTTACCCGCCCGACGGCTTTTGATCCCGGCCGCTAGTTTGCCTAATAACCTCCTGTTTTCCCGCCTGCAATAAGAAGTAACCACTACCGTAGCCACCAGTGCCCCCAGAAATGCGCCGGCCGGTACGGCCACCGGAAGCGGCCACCACCAGCCCGGAATGATGCCGGCCAACCCGCCAAAGATAACCGGAAGGACAAAGCGCGTCACCGCCGATCCCGTCTTCCTCTCCATTCCCTCCTGCCCCTTTCTCTGATCATAAAAAATCTTTCTTCGTTGAAAGAAGCGGGAAAGAGCGCCTTTGCCCTTCTCCGACTATTTTAGCACCACGGCGAAGGGAAATCTACCACCCGGATACTGTTTTCAAGCGTAACATCCCTGTTTTTCCCCGTATTCCGGGGAGGGCCGCCCGGCGGCCCGGGCCACGAAGCGGCCCAGAAGAGGGAGATAACGGGTGTTCAGTCCCGGGTCCAGACCGTAAAGTCCGGCAAGTACCCGGTATAGTTCCTCCAGGGAAGTGTTCCCCGCCCTTTCCCCCATCCCGCCGACGGTAACATCCACCCACTCCACGCCCGCCTTCACCGCCGCCAGGGCGTTGGCCGTGGCCAGGCCGAAGTCGTTGTGGCCGTGGAATTCCAGCTCCAGATCCACCCGCTCCTTCAGCCAGACGAGGCGTTCAAAGGTGGTGAAGGGGTCCAGGATACCCACGGTGTCGCAGTACCGCAGCCGCTCAGCGCCCAGCTCCCGGGCCAGGAAGGCAAATTCCAGTACGAATTCCGGATCTGCCCGGGAGGCGTCCTCCGCTCCCACCGTTACCGGCAGCCCGTACTCTGCGGCGTAAAGGCAGGCCTGCTTTAAACGCTGCAGCACCCACTGCCTGTTCTGCCCCAGCTTATATTTAATTTGAATGTCTGAAACGGGCGCGGAAATATGCACGTGCCGCGCCCCGCAGGCCAGGGAGGCACGAATATCCGCCGGCACCATCCTGTTCCAGGTGCTCACCCGGCTCCTTAAACCCAGCCGGACAATGGCCGCAATGGCCTGCTGCTCCACTTCCCCCATGGCCGGCGTACCGGCCTCGATCTGGGCTACCCCCAGGCGGTCCAGCATCCTGGCGATGGTCACCTTTTCCTGCAGGTTAAAAGCCACCCCCGGTGCCTGCTCCCCGTCCCTCAGGGTCGTATCCACAAACCGGACTCCCACCATAGTCACCTCCAATCGAGGAGTGGAAAGGCGGCAGGGCGAACTTACCCTGCCGCGGGGGACCAGGAACTTCACGTCAACAGTCCTGCTGCATCTGCCCGGCAGCGCCGGCAGTGGGTCATCTGCTCAATAATGGGAGACAGCTTTTGACGCAACAGGTTGACCCGCTCCGGCGGCGGTGGAAGCAAGCCGGCAAACTTCCCCTGGGGGATCAGGGGGATAATGTTCATGACATGCGCCCCGGCCGCCTTCACCGCCCGGGCCACCTCTTCCAGGTGATCGTCATTGACTCCGGGAATAAGCACGCTGTTTACTTTAACGACCATGCCCAGTTCCCGGGCCAGGCGGATGCCCGCATGCTGGGCCCGCCACAGCAGTCCCGCCCCGGCAGTCCCCTTATATACCTGCCCCCGGTAAGATACGTAATCGTAAATCCGGCTGCCTACCGCCGGTGAAACAGCGTTCACCGTCACCGTCACCGCCCGCACCCCCGCTTCCCGCAGCGCCGGCAGCTTTTCAGCCAGCAGCAGGCCGTTGGTGCTGATACATTTTATCAGCTCCGGAAAACGGTGATGCACCAGTTGCAGGGTATGCATGGTGGCCTTGTTGGCCAGGGGCTCCCCGGGACCCGCAACGCCCACCACCCGGATGCGCCCGTCCCTTTCCACTACCCGCTTTACGTGCTGCAGGGCTTCCCCCGGGGTCATCAGGCGGCTGGTCACGCCAGGGCGGTTTTCATTGGCGCAGTCGTAGAGCCGGGTACAATAACGACACTTTATGTTACAGTCCGGCGCCACCGGCAGGTGTACGCGCCCGAACCACCTGGCAGCGGCTTTATTATAGCAGGGATGTTCCCTGGTTATCTCCTCACAGGCTGGATCTCTCATTCTCGTTTATCCCCCTCTCCATATACCGCACGTGTCTGGCCACCGTAAATATTCGGTGAACCTGGTTGGATGCGGCGCTGTCACGCGCCGACAGCACCGCATCCTCGTCATAACGGTTTTACTGAATATTTACTGGCCACCATTTCTTCGCCTTCCTCACGCATGAACCCGTTATTACCCAGCCGCCACACCGGGGCTCCCACCAGGGCCGCCACTTCCCGGGCCAGGTTCACAAAACCGTTGAAGCCGGCATAAGGACTTGTTTCCTGTGGAAAAACCAGGAAGGGTATGCCCATCTTATGGGCCATGAACCTTTCCCTGGTGCCCCCCACCAGCAGGTCCGGCCGGTACCGGTGCAAAAATTCCTCCAGTTCCCGCTGGTGGGCGTCATCAATCATAGGCGTTCCCCGGCCCAGACAGCAGCGGGACTCGGTATAATCTTCCCGGCAGCCGAACTGGGAGCCGCACAAAACCACCTCCATGCCCAGTTCGCCAAAGGCCCTGGCCATGGAACCCATGCGTGAAGCGCCAAAAAACAGGGCCACCCGCCTGCCTGCCAGGCGTCTCAGGTAAGGAAGCGCCCTCTGCCTGGAGGCTTCCGCCTCCTTTTCCACCCACGCCGCCTCCCGCGGGCGGTTAAAGAAAGCAGCAATGGCCTGCAGTGCCGCCGCGGTTTCGGCCAAACCAAAAAAGGAAACCTTCCGCCAGGGAATGCCGAAGCGCTCCTCCATCTTCCGGGCCAGCCAGCGCCCGGTACGCCCGCAGTGCACGATATTGAGCCCGGCCCGGTGAGCCCGGGCCATATTTTCTACCGTCGCCCGGCCGGACACGGCACAGATAATATTTAAACCGAGACGCTGCAACAACTGCTCAATTTCCTTCAAATCCCCCTGAACGTCAAACTCACCAAGTATGTTCACACTATTTTCCAGGGGCGGCCCGGCCGGAGCACGCCCGATAAAATGCTCGAGCAGGGCTGCCGCGGCGACATCGTGCCCTTTACCCTGGCTCACCCCGCCGAAACCGGGACAGTTGACCGGCACCACCGGCAGGCCCAGGGAGGCCGATGCCCGTTTGCAGATTGCCTCCACGTCCTCACCGATCAGTCCTACCGCGCAGGTAGTGTAAACCAGCACGGCAGAAGACCGGGGACGCAAACTTACTGCTTCCCTGATGGCATCTTCCAGTTTTTGCCCGGCACCAAAGACAATCTCCTTTTCACCCAAGGCAGTGGAAAACACCCTGTAGTTCTTTTTACGCACCGTCCCGCTGTAGTAAGCACAACCCACCGGCCCGTGGATAAGGTGAACCGCGTCCCTGATGGCTGCCAGCATCCAGCGGGCTCCGTAAAGCAGGCAGGCCCGCTGGGAAACTACCCCGGGGAGGGTACGCCGGTCACATGCGGGTATCTCCACCACTTCCAGGTGCCCGGCCCGTTCAGGTATTACATCAATGGGTATTTTCATAGTTTTCCTCTCCTTAATCGAAAAGCATCCCCTCTTGAGCCCAACGGGCCTCTTCTCAAAACCACCCGTTGCTCTGTGTTGTTTATTAATTGAGCCGGGACCGGCCGGGCGCCCTGGGGAGCTTTCACGCCCCCCACTGGCCGGCCCGACCCAAACCTGGCGTTTCCTGACAACATTAAGGAGTGAATCGTGGCAACTATCACCCGGAATTCTGTAAAAGTCCCTACAACTGCTGGGTACGGTCATCGGGGTACTGGTAATCCAGCATGCTGTTTACAATTTCCGCAAGCAGCATTTCCCCGCCCCGGTAACCCACAATGGGACGTTTTTGATAACCGAAGCGATCGTAGATGGGGAAACCTACCCGCACCAGCGGTACCTGCAGCTCACGGGAGATGTCCACTGCCCGGGAATTACCGATAATCAGGTCCAGGCGCGGTTGTTTTTTCAGGTACTCCTCAAACTCAAACAGGTCGCCGCCATTGATGATCAGCGGCGGTTCGCCTTCGTAACCCGCTTCGGCCAGGATGGCCTCCACATCGTGGACGAAGGTCTTGCTGGCCGTACCACCGGCCAGGGCCACCGGCTCCATCCCCATTTCCAGCACGAAGCGGGTGACACCGAGCACTATATCGGGATCCCCCATGATAGCCACCTTTTTCATCATGGTGTGGTGCAGGGTGTCGGCCAGGGAATCGACCAGCCGTCCCCTTTCCTGTAAGAGGCTTTTGGGGATGGGTTTTCCGGTTATCTCCCGCAGCGCCTTTAAAAAGGCATCGGTACCCTGTACCCCAACCGGTGGTGGACCAACCACGGCACGCACGCCGTATTTGCGCTCCAGGTAGCGGGCGCCGGCCTGGCCGGCGTGGGGCTGCAGGGCAAAGGTGGCCAGCGAATTGGCCATGTCTCTGATTTCCCCCACCGCAGTACCCCCAGGAGGATAGTAGGGGACGGACATTGGCGGCTCCAGGGGGGCATCCAGGGTATCGGAAATGTCAAAGAGCACTATCGCCTCCACACCCATGTGGCGCAGCAGGTGCTTGATTTCCCGGATGTCGCCCGGGTAAAATAGACCCGGGATGATGTTCACCTTGCCGTTGGGTTCGCCCTTGGTGGTGGCCAGGGTCTCCACAAAGGCACGGGAGGCCCGGTCATAACCTTCCACATGGGACCCGGCAAAGCTGGGGGTGTTGACCAGCACTATGGGGATCCGGTCCGCTTTCTCAGGTCCGATCTCTTTACGCAGGTTGGCCCTGGCCATTTTAATAAAGCTGACCATATCGTCGCCGATAATTTCACTGGAACAGGTGGTCACCACGCCAATCAGCTCCGGCCAGTAACGCACCACCAGGTTGCGAATGCCCTCCACCAGGTTGCGCCGCCCGCCAAAAACCGCCGCATCCTCATGGAAAGAGGCGGTGGCGATAACGGCCGGTTCTTTAAAAATACGGCAGAACGTATACCGTACGTAAGTGGTACAGCCCTGGGCACCCTGGACAAAAGGGATCGCCTTCCTTACTCCCAGCACCGCCCACATGGCTCCCAGGGGCATACAGGTGCGGTTGGGATTGATCACCACAGCCCTGTTCGCGGAGGGAATCAGCTCCGCCGGCCGCTCACAATACTCCGGCGCCGCCGGGACTTTTTCGATTTTTATCTGATCGTAAGGTATGCCCGTAACGGGAATTTCCTTTAGCTGCATGACCTTTCCTCCTCGTCTTTTGCCGGAGCACCATCAATGCCCCACTGGTATTTCCAAACCGGTGCATAAAGAGCCTGGTAGATATCCCGGGCGAAATTAACCATACCGACAAAGCCGGCATAAGGACCTTTTTCGTAGGAGTGGGAATTTACCGTGGGAATGCCCATCTTGCGCGCGATATATTTTTCTTTCAGCCCGGTTAAAAACAGGTCCGGCTTTTCGGTCTTGAGCATCTCTTCGATCTCAAACTCGTTGGGGTTGTCAATAACCAGCATTCCCTCCGGCGCCCGGGCGTTGATCTTTTCATAGTCGTCTTCGTGGGCAAAGGTGCAGGCGACGGCCACCACGGTCATCCCCAGTTCCTCCATCAGCTTGATCCAGTGCCATACCCGGGGGCCGCCGACGTAAATGGCCACCCGCTTGCCCTTTAACTTTTCCCGGTAGAAAGCCAGGCTCTTTTCCACCCGCTTCATTTCCCCGGCAATCACCTTTTCGGCCCGCTCCTCCAGGCCAAAGAAGGCGGCAGTTTTCCGCAGCGCTTCTGCAGTCTGCTTAATCCCGAAGAGCGAGACGCGGATAAATGGAATGTTAAACCCGTCTTTGATCATGTGGGCGATATACTCGGCGGAACGCTGGCAGTGCACCACGTTTAATTTCACATCGGGCATCTTGACCAGGTTTTCGATGCGCTCGTTGCCGCTGAAAACGGCTGCAATACGCACGCCGATTTTCTCAAAGAGCGGCCTGACTATTTTTAAATCCCAGTCCATGTTGTACTCGCCAATCAAGCAGATGTCATAGGGAGTTTTCTCTTCTTCGGACATTTTCAGCTCCGGCCGGCGCTCCCTCAACTGCCGTATCTGCCGGTAAAACTGGGTGTTAAAGTCGTGGTGCCCCCTGGACTGGCTCACCCCGGAACAACCCGGTGATTCGGAAGTGAAGATCAGCTTGCCGGTTTTCTTTTCCACCTGCCGGGCTATCGCCTGCACGTCGTCGCCGATCAGGCCCGTGGTGCAGGTGGTGAAGATGATCAATCCCTTTGCCTCGGGGAACAGCCGGATGGCTTCCAGGCAGGCCTGTTCCAGCTTTTTCATGCCCCCGAAGACAACATCTTTTTCCTGCATGTCGGTACACATGCAGTAGCGGCGGTTGAAGGCGACATTGGTCAGGCGGGTGGGCGTAGCCCAGGGATAAAAGTCGGATAGATGCCGCCGCGTACCCCACGTGTACCAGGCGCAACCTGCCGGCGCGTGAACCAGTTGAATGACGTCGGAAATCGGTCCGCCCACGACCCCGCGGGCACCGGCAAAAGCTCACCCGCGCTCGGTCATATCTCCCGGAATGGTGGCGATATTACAGGCGGGAATTATGGATTTCTCCTTTTCTGTGCGGTAAATATGCTTATCCCGCTCGGGAATCGTTTCGTTGCACTTCATTCTTACCACAGGCATGATTTCATTCCTCCCCTCACGTCTTTCGCGACAGCCGTCCCCCGGCCGGACGGACCATCGTCCACACTTCATTTAAGCGTGTAATTCCCGGACGCTTTATGACCCGTCCTGTTATCAGATGGCAGCCAGGCCCTTTTCCCCCGTGCGTACCCGTACCGCCTCTTCTACAGGGCAGACAAAGATGCGCCCGTCTCCTATCCGCCCGGTACGGTTGACTTTGATGATTGCAGCCACGACCAGGGGTACGTCCTGGTCGTCCACCACCAGAGAAATCATCCTTTTGGGTACGTATTTCATCCCGCCCTCCTGTTTTTCCAGTTCGGGGTTGACGGCAAAGGTCACTTCACCCGTGATTCCCTTCTGCTTGCCCCGCCCGGCCACCTTGCAGGCGTTCAGACCCGGAAAACCCAGCACGGCCAGGGCTTCTTTAGTGGCGTTAATCTTATTGGGCCTGATAATGGCAATTACTTCCTTCATGGCCTATTCACCCCCATGCAAAATCCTCCGGATAGAGCCGGTGCCTGCGGTGTTTACCGGTGCCCCAATAAGAATCCGTTTCCCTGCCGCATATTACAGCCCCGCAGTACCGGTGCGTACGGTGTAGGCCTCATCCACCGGGGTGATGAAGATTTTCCCGTCACCGAAGTTTCCGGTATAAGCAGATCTGGTAATTATTTCTACCACCTCCGCCGCCCTGCCGTCCTCCACCACCAGCATGATCATCACCTTGGGCAGCTCGTCGTAGTATATGCTGCCCACATGAATGCCCTTTTGCTTGCCCCGCCCAACCACATCCATTTTGGTCAGGGCTACGTATCCGGCTTCAGCCAGGGCGTCCACCACTTCCTCACTTTTTTCGGGACGGATGATGGCCCTGATCATTTTCATACTATAACCTCCCCGGTGTAACAATTTTTTCCTCATTCCTTTGAGGCTTCAGTTACATATGCCGCCTTGACATTTTCACTCCGTTACTCCTGCAGGCCGTATTTGACCACCAGGCTCTCCATCTCGTCCATGGTCATGGGTTGCGGAATGACGAACATATCGTTATCAATAATTTTTCTGGCCAGCTCCCTGTACTCCCGGGCCTGGTTGCAATCCGGATCGAACTGAGTCACCGTCTGACGGTTAAATTCCGCTTTCTGGACAATATTGTCCCGCGGGATAAAGTGAATCATCTGGGTACCGATTCTGGAACAAAACTCTTCCATCAATTCCCTCTCCCCATCAACGTTACGGCTGTTGCAGATAATACCCCCAAGCCTGACGCCGCTCTGTTCGGCATACTTGACCATACCGCGGCAGATGTTATTGGCGGCATAAAGAGCCATCATTTCCCCCGAAGCCACAATGTAGATCTCCTGGGCCTTGCCTTCACGCACCGGCATGGCAAAACCACCGCAGACAACGTCACCCAGTACGTCGAAAAAGATGAAATCCAGGTCCGGCGTGTAAGCACCCAGCTCTTCCATCAAGCTGATGGCCGTGATCACACCCCTACCGGCACAACCAACACCCGGTTCCGGCCCCCCGGACTCGACACACTTGATCCCGCAGAACCCGGTCTTTACCACCCGGTCGATGGTCACCGCGTCCTCTCCGAATTCCCGCAGGGTATCCATCACCGTCTCCTGCGGCTTGCCGCCAAGAATCAGCCGCGTGCAGTCCGCCTTGGGATCGCAGCCATGGATCAAAACTTTTTTCCCATAGAAATGGGCAAGGGCGGCAGCGGTATTTTGCTGGGTGGTGGATTTGCCAATACCACCCTTTCCGTAAATGGCAATTTTTCTGGTCATGATCATCCCTCCATATTTTTATATTTAATGTAAAAAGGTGCCGTTTCCCCGGGGGAACACCGGCACCTTTGCCCGCAATAACTTCACTGTTCACTAAATTAAAGAGGCGCCACGGGATTAGAGGGAGGAGGGTAGATCCTTTAAACCCGGGGCGCCAATGCCAGTTTTTCAAACATCTTTGTTTTAACGCCAGGAAAGCCTCTCCTGTGAGGAGTATTTGCCTTTTCCAGGGAATCATCAGATGGCGCTTTCACCGGTTTCACCGGTACGAATGCGAATGGCGTTTTCCACCGGATAGGTAAAGATCTTGCCGTCGCCGATTTCACCGGTACGTGCGGCTTCGGTAACCAGCTTTACCACCTCATCCACAAATTTATCGGCAATGACAATCTCCACTTTGATTTTGGGCAGCAGGTTAATGCTGTATTCCGTACCCCGGTAGACCTCGGTGCGACCCTTTTGCAGGCCACAACCGATTACCTGCGATACGGTCATACCATGTATGCCAAATCTTCCTAAAGCATCTTTAACGTCTTCCAGCTTACCGGGGCGGATGATACATTCAATTTTGGTCATTGAGGTTCCCCCCTTTACTTCAAGTAGTCCATGTCCCGGGAAAAAGCAGTTTTAATTTATCCTTATACACCAGCTTCCCTGGTAGTGACCATGGTAGAAGGAGAAGCCGATAAGCTCTGAATACGGCTCACCGGTGCGCCCAGCACCATGTCTGAGTAGGCATCCTCACCATGCTGGGTAATATCCAGACCCTGTACTTCTTCATCTTCGCTGGCCCGCAACTTGAAGAACAATCCCACCACCTTGAGAATGACGAAAGTCATAACGGCGGCAAACAGCCAGCTGGCCAGTACGCTGATAAACTGGATCCACAACTGATGGGGGTTGCCAAAGAGCAGACCGTCAACACCGGCAGGGTTAACAGCTCTGGAAGCAAACAGGCCGGTGGCCAGCGCGCCCCATGTACCGCCGATACCGTGAACTCCAAAGGCATCCAGGGAATCGTCATAACCCAGTGTGGACTTTAGCACACTCACTGCCAGGTAGCAAACCACGCCGGCCACCAGGCCGATGATTACCGCAGGCATCGGCCCGACAAACCCCGAGGCGGGAGTGATGGCCACCAGACCGGCCACCAGGCCGCTGGCGCCGCCCAGAACGGTGGGTTTGCCGTGGTGGATCCATTCGGCAAAGACCCAGGAGAGGGCTGCCGCTGCAGCGGCCGTATTGGTCACCACAAAGGCGCTGGCCGCCAGGCCGTTGGCCGAAAGGGCGCTGCCTGCGTTAAAGCCGAACCATCCAAACCACAGCAGCGCCGCTCCCAGGACCGTAAGGGGCAGGTTATGGGGCACCATCGGCTCCGAGCCGTAACCCCTGCGCCGGCCCAGCACCAGGGCCGCGATCAGGCCGGATACGCCGGAAGAAATATGCACCACCGTGCCGCCAGCAAAGTCCAGGGCGCCCAGGTTGCGCAACCAGCCGTCAACGCCCCATACCCAGTGGGCCAGGGGATCGTAAACAAAGGTGGCCCAGAGCAGGGTGAAGGCTACAAAAGCCGGGAAACGCATCCGTTCGGCAAAGGCGCCGGTAATTAATGCCGGGGTGATTACCGCGAACATCATCTGGAAAGCCATAAATGCCAGGTGAGGAATGGTAGCCGAATAATCAGGGTTTGGCGCTTGACCCACGCCATTTAACCCCAGCCAGGCCAGGCTGCCGAACAGGTGCGCCTTATCCGGACCGAAAGCGATGCTGTAACCCCAGAGCACCCATTGTACTGAAATCAGGGCCATGATAAACAGGCTCTGCATGATCGTGCTGAGGGTATTCTTGCGCCTGACCATACCACCGTAGAACAGGGCCACCCCGGGCAGGGTCATAATCATCACCAGTGCTGCAGAGATAAGAACGAATGCGGTATCTCCCGTATCAACTTGAGCTTCACCGGCCCAGGCCAGACCGGGTGCGGCCAGCAATACCAGGGGTAAAAGGTAAAGGCCATTCATGATTCGCCTGTACACTTACACCAACCTCCTATCCAAACCAACCCTGGTTTCTGCACCTCCAGCCGTTGCAGCCTCCGGACCCCGCTGTAACGGCCGAAGATAGCCTGTATCTTATCGCCCGGGGTGAACGGCGCCAATTCACCGGACGGACGTTTCCTGCAAAACGTAAAAAGGGTACTTTAATGGAGCAACATTGCTCCCTTTAAAGCACCCTTGCTTTGAGCTCACGCTGGTAAGATAAAAAGGCGCCCTTCAGAAGACAAACCTCCTGAAAAAGCGCCTTTGCCTGATCTCCACCATTGGATAACCCGTTTGTATGGGATAAACCGCTCCTAACGGAACCTTCTGTTAGAAAGTGCCCCTGCCTCCTTAGATACTCCCCTGTACCTGCCTCTGTTCCAAATTATAAGTCAGGGAGAATTTGTTGTCAATACCTTTTTTAAAGTTTAAAGAAAACGGCTGGAAGGCACTCTCTTATCCAGGCTTTCTCATAACACAGGATCAGCCAGTATATGCCGGAGCTTGTTACATACTAAAGCAAAGGACCTGTTCGCCCTTCTCATTTATGCTCGCCACCGGTCGCAAAACCCTTTAAAGAAACCGGAAAGAATGTCACTTTTGTACAGCCGCCCTGCTTACCACTTCCGGAGCACAGGTGGTGTCGGGTGCAAACTCATCCACCCCCACTTCACCCAGGGAACCGGCCACCAAACCGGCATAAGCGGGAATACCGTGTTCGTTAATATCCAGCCCCTCCAACTCCTCGCTGGCCGGTACCCGGATGCCCACGGTCTTTTTCAGGAGATAAAACACCAGCCCGGTAGCCGTAAAGGCCCACAGGGAAACTGCCAGCACTCCCAGAGCCTGCACGCCTAAAAGATGCAATCCTCCACCGTAAAAAAGGCCGCCTTTTTCCGCAAACAGGCCCACCGCCAGCGCACCCCAGGTACCGTTCACACCGTGTACGGCAATGGCCCCCACCGGATCGTCCGCCCGCACCCGGTCAAAAAAACCCACCGCCAGTACAACCAGCACACCGGCCATACCGCCGATAATCACCGCGCTTGCCGGCGTCACGTAAGCCGTCCCAGCGGTAATGGCGGCCAAACCGGCCAGGGCACCGTTCATGGCCATACTGGGATCGGCCTTGCCGTATTTCCACATGGTAAATAACATGCCCGTCGTCCCGCCTGCTGCTGCGGCCAGGTTGGTGGTGACAGCAATACGGGCAATGTTCAAATCCAGACCGGACAGGGAACTGCCCGGGTTAAAACCAAACCAGCCAAACCAGAGGATAAAGGTGCCCAGAAAGGCCAGGTGCATGTTATGGGCCGGCAACACATTCACCGTCCCGTCGGGGTTATATTTCCCTTCGCGGGGCCCCAGGAGCAAAACCGCCGCCAGGGCGCTCCAGCCACCCACGGCATGCACCACGGCCGACCCGGCAAAATCCAGCATACCCAGCTCGCTCAACCAGCCGCCGCCCCACACCCAGTGCCCGGCCACCGGGTAAATCAACCCCGCAGCCAGGGCGGTAAAAATCAGGTAAGGACCAAACTTCATCCGTTCGGCCACCGCCCCCGAAACAATGGAGGCCATGGCTACGGCAAAGGCCGCCTGGAACAGCCAGTAGGCATACAGGGGTATACGTAACTGCAGGTGTTCAAATCCCCCACTCAACAAAAATCCGCTGCCACCGAAAAGGCCGCCTTTATCCAGGCCGTACATGACGGCAAAGCCCAGAACCCAGTAACTGAGCATACCGATGGTGCAGTCGGTGAAAACCTTCATCACAATGTTCATGGAGTTTTTCGCCCGGATGAAGCCGGCCTCCAAAAAAGCAAATCCCGCCTCCATGAAAAAAACCAGCGCAGCGCACAAAAGTACCCAAACCGTATCCAGGCCTGTAGCCAGGATGGAAAGATTGACCTCCATAAAAACCCTCCCCCGGAACGGGCACCCTCGCTCAGGCCCGTTCCCTTTTAAAACAAAAGTGCCCCGGGGGATGACCCATCCCCACAGAGCACCATCGCTCATAAAATGTCCTTCTGCGGACATATGCAATTTTTGTTTGACCCAGATAAACGCATCAACAAACAGGAGTGGAAAGCCCTGCTGTTTTTGACGAGGGGGCTTATAATGCTTCTTCCCCCTCCTCGCCGGTCCTTATGCGCAGGGCATTTTCCAAGGGGTAGATAAAAATCTTGCCGTCTCCTATTTCGCCCGTCCGGGCGGCATCAGAAATAATCCGGACCACCTCATCCACCCACCGGTCGGGAACGGCAATTTCTATTTTTACCTTGGGCAGCAGGTTAATGCTATACTCATGGCCCCGGTAAATGCTCACCCGCCCCCGCTGCAGCCCGCAACCCAGCACCTGGCTGACCGTCATACCGTGAATACCAAAACGCCCCAGGGCTTCCTTGACCGCTTCCAGTTTGGCCGGTCGAATGATGGCTTCAATTTTTTTCACCAGCACAATCCCCCTCGATTGGCGCTGCATCACGGAAAAAAGAAAGCCCCAAGACGTGAAAATATCCTGTCCTGGGACTTCATTGGCCCGGTTGATACAGCATTGTACCATAATTCCGTCATTTATTTTAAACCAAAAGCGGATTTATGACAAGGGGATCTTCAGGCAATTATTCAGCCGGGTAACGTTACATTCCACCTGCGCTATGGCCGATGGCAGCAGTTCCAGAATATCTCCCGCCAGCAAGCCCCGCATGCCTTTTTCCCGGGCGGCCATGTCCCCGGCCAGGCCGTGCAGGTATGCCCCCGCCGCTGCCGCCCGGGGGGCACTCATGCCCTGGGCCAGGAGGCCGGCAATCACGCCGGTGAGGACATCACCGCTGCCTCCAGTGGCCATACCGGGATTACCGGTGGGATTGATGTAAGTACTACCGTCGGGGCAGGCGACCAGTGTAGCAGCCCCTTTCAGCAGGGCCACCACGCCCCAGGCCGCCGCCGCTTCCTCCGCCACCGCCAGGCGCCGGGAGCTGACCTCTTCCAGGGGACGTCCCAGCAGGCGGGCCATCTCTCCTTCGTGGGGCGTAACCACCGCGGGCACGGAAATACGGCTCAACAACTGTACATCGCCAGCCAGGGCGTTCAGGCCATCGGCATCGATGACGCAGGGCACCCGTATCGCCGGCAATAACTCCCGCACCAGGGCCACCGTTTCCAGGTGCCGGGAGAGACCCGGGCCAATGGCCAGCACATCGGCCCTTTCCAGCAGGTCCAGAATTTCGCTCCGGGCGCTGCGGGCCACCGTTCCCTCCCGTGTTCCGGGCAGCCCAACCGTCATTATTTCCGTCAGCTTTACCGCCACCACATCCTGCAGCTCTGCGGGCACGGCCAGGGTCACCAGCCCCGCCCCGGCCCGGGCGGCACCCAGGGCCGCCAGGCAGGCCGCGCCGGTCATACCCCGGGAACCGGCCACCACCAGCACCCGGCCGCAGGACCCTTTATGAGCCCAGGCGGGCCGGGGAGGCAGCCATTCCCGGACCATTTTTTCCGTGATCAGGTAACGGCCGGGGGTGCCCCCTTCCAGTAAAAAAGAAGGGATGGAAATATCGGCCACATGCAGTTCCCCAACGTGGCTACGCCCGGGCTCCTGCACCAGGCCCAGCTTGGGCAGGGCAAAGGTTACGGTATGGGTGGCCCGCACACAGGGGCCATGCACCTGCCCGGTGTCGGCCTCCACCCCGGAGGGTATATCCACGGCCACCACCGGCCTGCCGCTGGCATTGATGGCCTCAATCACTCCTGCCGCCGGCTCCCGGGCCGCGCCTTTAAATCCGGTACCAAAGATGGCATCTACCACGGCGTGGGCACCTACCAGGAAAAGGCGCACCGCATTCAAGTCCTCGCCCCTGACCACGGGATACACCGGCTGGCCCATCTTCTTCCAGATAGCTAAATTAACTGCCGCATCTCCGCTAATTTCCTCCGGCTTAGCTAAGAGCAAAACCTTGACCTCCGCCCCGGCGTTAAACAGGTGACGGGCCACCACCAGTCCGTCTCCCCCGTTATTTCCCTTACCGGCAAACACGGCCACCCGTTTGCCCGCCACTTCACCCAGCACCTGCTGGACGACCCGTACTACCGCCAGGCCGGCATTTTCCATCAACACCAGCCCTGGTATGCCGTAATCTTCCATGGCAGTGCGGTCCAGCTCGCGCATCTGTCCTCCGGTAACCACCCGCATGGGAAACACCTCGCTCAATCAGTTAATCACCAAGGGCCACAGCAAAGGCTACGGCGTACGAACCATCGTGGGAGAGGGTGATAAGAAACTTTTTAATCCCCCGCTCCCGGGCAAGCAGGGCGGCCCGGCCGTACAACTCCACCCGGGGGACACCTTGCCTGCCGGGAATTACTTCCACGTCCTGCCAGCTACAGCCCGCAGTCAAGCCGGTGCCCAGGGCCTTTAACACCGCTTCCTTGGCGGCAAAACGGGCTGCATAACAGGGATAGGGATCCCGGCGGGCCGCACAGTACCGGCGCTCCCGGCCGGTAAAAACCCTGGTTATAAAGCGTTCCCCAAATTTCACTACCGCCTGCCTGATCCTGCCCACGGAAACCAGGTCGGAACCAATGCCGCAGATACTGCCTCGCGTATCGCGCTCCATTTTTCTCTCCCGTCTGGTTAGAGTTCCCTGAAGTTTTGCCCGGGAAATACCGGTCTTTGCTTCTAAGATAATTCTCCCTTAAGTTGTGAAACCCTGCCATCAAACCCCTTCGCCGTTGTTTCTGAAGGTTCCCCGGAGCTTAAAGTTCACCCATTCGGGGAAAGGAATCCCCGCCCGGGCAAAGAACTCGCTTTCTGCTGCCCGCTGGTCATCTTTTTCTTTAAGAAATTCCCGCACCGCCCGCCGGGTAAGGGCGTAAAGCTCCTCATCCACCAGGCCCTGCTCCATCAGCAAAACGCGCAAGGCGAGATTCTCCTCTTCCATAACCTTTACCCGGCTGAAAAGCTCAATGAACATTAAACGAATAATGTCCTCATCCAGGGGGCGCTGCACGTCGCCCAGCAAATTCCAGATCTTTTGATCGCTTAACATATCCCAGACAGCCTGCATCAAAATCACCATCCATGCCAGGTTTCTACTCAAGAACAACTTCCTGCCAGTAGTCCTTCAGCATAGTTTTCACAAAAGGACACTTGTTTATACGCCCCACGACCTGCAGGCAGTTGAACAAAAAAACGGCACGACCAAGTTAGCCATGCCGTTTCCTTTGATTGCAGATTCACAGCTCGTTCAGAAACCCAAGATCTTGCGCAGCTTTTTCGCCTGGGCCCGGCTCACCGGCACCTCGCTGTTTTCCTTGTCGTCAACCACCAGGTTGTAAGTGCCGTTGAAGAAGGGCACAATTTCCTTTACCTTGTGGAGGTTTACTATATAGCAGCGGTGGGTGCGGAAAAACATGTTCGGGTTTAAGCGGGCCTCCAGTTCTTTTAAGGTGAAACGGGTAAAAAACTTATCGGCGTAAGTTTTAATATAAATATAATCCTGCTCCGTAAAGGCGTACACAATATCCGACTCGGCGACCAGCACCGTCTTGCCCTGCTTTTCCGCGGGGATGCGGTCGATTTTAAACTGACCCGCCCCATTACCCCCCCGGACGGCAGGCGTAACCAGACCCTCTTCCAGCGCTGCCGCAGTGTCAGCTGGAGCAACTTCCTGGTATTTTTTCAGCACTTTGTCCACGGCCTTTTTTAACCGGGCCTGATCTACCGGCTTCAAAAGGTAGTCCACCGCATTGACCTCAAAGGCCCGCACCGCATATTCATCGTAAGCGGTCACGAAAATTACCTGCGGTTGCCTGGGCAGTTCCTGGATAACGGCCCCCAGCTCAAGGCCGCTCATCCCGGGCATGGAAATGTCTAAAAAAAGAACCTGGTAGTCCAGAGCCTTGATCAGAGTCATGGCCTCCTGGGCATTGGTGGCCTCTCCTACAATTTCAATATTATCAAAACTGCTCAAGGCGTAACGCAATTCCTGCCGGGCCGGATATTCATCATCTACTATGAGCGCCTTTAACTTCACCCAAGTTCCCCTCCCCTTGCCCCAGTTTGCACAATAAAGGTACCCGCACATAAACCGATGTTCCGGCATTGGGTGCACTGATAATGCGCAGGCCATAATCTTTGCCAAAAAGGCTCTTTAACCGCTCATGCACATTACTGAGGCCTACACCGTTGCCCGAACCGACCCCGGGCCGGAGCACTTCGGGCAACCTTTCCTGGGGTATACCCACCCCGTCATCTCTAATCACAATCAGCATATCCTCATCCAACCGCTGGGCCGTAATTTGCACCGTACCCTGTCCCGGCTTGGGGAGAATCCCGTGTTTAATGGCATTTTCCACTAAAGGCTGGATGGTCAGTACCGGTACCTGGTAGTCCAGCAGTTCCCGGTCAATATTCCTGACTACCCGCAACTTTTCACGAAAACGGGCCTTTTCCAGAATGAGGTAAGTATTCAGGTATTCAATTTCTTCCCTCAAGGTATTGAAGTGGCCGTGGCGCTTTAAGGCGTGGCGGAAAAAGGAGGCCAGGCGGATAAGCAGGCGCCGTGCCGTTTCCGGGTTTGTACGGCTGAACATAATGATCGTGTTGAGGGTATTGAATAGAAAATGCGGGTTTATCTGGGCATGAAGGGCATCCAGCTCCGCCTTGGTCACCAGCTGGGCCTGCCGGTCCAGTTCCGCCAGTTCCATCTGCATACCCAGCAACTGGGCCAGACCTTCGGCCAGCTTAACCAGGTTCTGGGGGATTTCCCCCGGCTGCGTCCGGTAAAGCTTAATGGTTCCCACAATTTCCTCTTTACACTTAAGAGGGGAAATTACCGCCGATTCCAAAGGACAGTGAGGCACGGGACACTGTAGATCCCGGCCGCTACGGACCACCTTTAGCTCGCCCGTGGCCAGCACCTCCCGGGTGGCGTCGGTCATGATGGCCCCCCCGGGCTGGTGGTGGTCGGACCCGGCACCGATGTAAGCCAGGACTTTCTCCCGGTCAGTGATGGCCACAGCCGCCACGTCGCTGATTTTTTGAATGATCTCCGCTGTTTTTGCCGCCGTCTCTTCGTTTAACCCCCGGCGCAAATAGGGCAGTGTTTCGCTGGCAATCTGGAGGGTGGAATCCAGGGGATGCTGTTCGCTCTTTAGGTTAATTATCTTTTGCTGCTGGATATAGTCACTGACCCAAAAGGCAGCCACGGCATTGACACAGACCATGGCCAGCACCAGCTTCCACGCCAGGGGATCCCATAAAAGCACAAAACCGGTGGCTAAAAAATTGATCGGCAACCAGCGGGCAATTACCCCCACGGCCAGTTTCTTCTGCACGACCCTCCCCTCCTTATAACTCTTTTTTAAAAATTCATAACATTCTACACAAAAATTTTATTAATTGCTTAACTCTATTATATTAATTCAACGTCAAAATGTCTATTCCTTCATACGTAAAAAAAAACCGGCCTGCGAGCCGGAAAAAAGACAGGCACTGCAAATGCCCGCCTTTATTACAAAAAAATAATGGACCCGCCGGACGGCGGGCGGAGGTAATGCCTGTGATTCGAACCGCCCCCGCAGGCGGAAGCGCTGGCACAACCGCCGCCCGGCAGGCACAAATTGCCTCTAGTTTTCCTGTGATTCGTACTGCTCCTTGATTTTAGCCACTACTGCAGGATCAGCCAGGGTGGTGGTGTCACCCAGCACCCGCCCCTCGGCAATGTCCCGCAGCAGGCGCCGCATGATCTTACCACTGCGGGTCTTGGGCAGTTCAGCGGTGAAGAAAATATCCTCCGGGCGGGCCAGGGCGCCGATCTTCCTGACCACGTGGGCTTTCAATTCTTCAATCAGTTGAGGCGTACCCTGGATTCCTTCCTTCAGGGTAACGAAGGCACTTACGGCCTGGCCTTTTACCTCGTGGGCCTTACCGATAACGGCAGCCTCGGCCACTGCCGGGTGATCCACCAGGGCGCTCTCAATTTCCATGGTCCCCAGGCGGTGACCGCTGACGTTAATTACGTCGTCCACCCGGCCCATGATCCAGAAGTAACCGTCCTCATCCCACCTGGCCCCGTCACCGGTAAAGTACATATTCTCAAACCGGCTCCAGTACTGAGCCACGTAACGGTCGGGATCGCCGTAAATGGTGCGTAGCATGGCCGGCCAGGGAGACTTGAGGACCAGGTAGCCGCCACTGCCCAGGGGTACATCCTTGCCTGTATTATCCACCACGGCGGCCTCCACACCGGGGAAGGGTATGGTAGCGGAACCTGGCTTTAAGGTGGTAACACCGGGCAGCGGTGAAATCAGAATCATGCCGGTTTCCGTCTGCCACCAGGTGTCCACAATGGGGCAGCGCTCGTTGCCGATGTACTTGTAGTACCACATCCACGCCTCGGGGTTAATGGGCTCGCCCACCGTGCCCAAAAGGCGCAGGCTGGAGAGGTCGCGCCTGGCGGGCCACTCGGTACCCCACTTCATGAACGCCCGGATGGCCGTGGGGGCGGTGTACAGGATGTTGACGCGATACTTTTCCACAATAGCCCAGAAGCGGTCCCTTTCCGGCCAGTCCGGGCTGCCCTCGTACATTACCGTGGTACAGCCGTTGGCCAGGGGCCCGTACACGATATAGGAGTGGCCGGTCACCCAGCCGATGTCGGCAGTGCACCAGTAAATGTCATCGTCCTTAATATCAAAGATCATCCGGTGGGTGGCGGAAACCCCAACCAGGTAGCCGCCGGTGGTGTGCACCACACCCTTGGGCTTGCCGGTGGTGCCGCTGGTATAAAGGATGTACAACATATCCTCGGCATCCATGTGCTCCGGCTCGCAGCCGATGGGTGCCCTGGCCATCATTTCATGCCACCAGAAATCACGCCCCTGGACAATATTAACGTCCTGGCAGGTGCGTTTAACCACGAGCACCTTTTCCACACTGGGGCATTCGGCCAGCGCATCGTCACAGTTCTTCTTTAAGGGTACAATGCCGCCCCGGCGCCAGCCGCCGTCGGCGGTAATGACCAGCTTGGCCTGGCAGTCGTTAATGCGGTCACGCAAAGACTCGGAGCTGAAACCGCCAAACACAACGCTGTGGGGAGCACCTATGCGGGCGCAGGCCAGCATGGCAATGGGCAGTTCGGGAATCATCGGCAGGTAAATGGTCACCCGGTCCCCCCGCCGGACCCCCAACTCCTTGAGCACATTGGCGCATTTGGTTACTTCCCGGTACAGATCCTGGTAGGTGAGCACCCGGTCGTCCCCGGGTTCCCCTTCCCAGACGATGGCCGCCTTGGTTCGTCGCCAGGTTTTCAGGTGGCGGTCGATGCAGTTATAGGAAACGTTTAATTTCCCGTTTACAAACCACTTGAAGAAGGGAGCGTTGCTGGTATCCAGCACTTTGTCCCACTTCTGGAACCAGTCTATGTTTTCGGCCTGCCTGGCCCAGAAAGCCTCGCGATCTTTCTTTGCCTCTTCATAAAGGGAGGTATCTTTCACCAACGCCTCCTCGACAAAATATGCCGGCGGCGGAAATGCCCGCTCTTCCTTTAACAACGCCTCAAGGACCTTATCTTCATTGGCCATAAAAACAGGACCTCCTTTTTCTTTTTTATGAAAATGCCAGTTCTCCCCACCTGAACTGAAATCTTCGCATCACCCCCGTCTTGAGCCAGCGCCAATGTGGCCTTCACTCTACCTAAGAATTTTACACCACGGCAGGGCGAATTTTAAGAATTTTATGTCCAATTGCCCAAATTATAGCCCCAGCGTGTTTTTAAACAATGTAAATGGTAAAATGCGAACCCCGGGTGCAGCGTTCACCGTTGGCGGGCAAAAATAAACACTCTGCCCCGGAACTCCAGGGCAGAGTGGAAAAATGTTTTTAGCGTGCCAGTTTCCCAATCAAATGAACAAACATTCACCGTGCTCTTCCATCCGTTCGGCGGCCCATGTTGACAGCAAAAAGCGAGTCTGCCGGCAATGCCCGCCTGGATGGATGGATGAATGGACGGTGGCGTTAAATCCCCCCAAAAGCCATCTTATTCAAACGGCAGCCGGCAAGCATACATTTTCAGGCCATATCCTCCAGGATTTCACCGATAAGCCAGAACAGGTCAATGGTCCGCACTACGCCACATAAGTTATCCCCGGCCATTACCGGTACAGAGTTGACCTTCTTCTTCAACATTAACAGTGCAGCCTCCCACAAAGCTGCATCCTCATTAATGCAGGCTGTTTCAACAGGGCGCATAACTTCTTTCACTGTGATAAATTGCTTGTTCCAACGTGGGGGCAGGAAAAAAAGACCCACCGGATCACCTTTCAACAAATCCTCCAGGAGGGCCTGGAGCTGCAGGGCCCTTAACAACCCCCGCAGGGTAAGGATACCAACGGCGCGTTCCCGGCTATTGTAAACCAGTGCCGATTGAAAGCCAATCCACGTGCCATCTTTACGGCAGAAGTAATCCCGGAATAATCTAAAGGCCGAAACTACGTCCGCATCTTCGCGCAGTGCCGGGAATTCTTCGGCCGGAACCATAATTTCCCGCACCTTCAGCCGCAGGGGCATGGGACCTGCACACCTCCCCCAGGGTTACCCGGTCTTGGCCGCATTGATCTTTTCAATATATTCTTGGGTGACGAAAATAAATTCGGTCAGCAGGCGCGCGATTTCGTCACAATCATATGTTAATATGCGCTCCTTGTTCAAGGGAAAGCATATTTTGAAGCGATACTTACCAGATTCTTCAACACGGGCAGATTCCCGTTCCAGGCGAAACCCCAGGCGACGTTCCATTTCGGCCTGGTAGTGGAGAAGCGGCAAAAAAAGGCTGTGCTTGTGACCATCCAATACCAGTTCACCCTTAATGATCTTCTGCCCGGAATAAGGCCCTTTCCGGGGCTGCGTACGGCACAGGCGGTAGAAAATATCCTGCCGGTTGGGCAGCACCAGGCACAGGGCTGAACCTTTTGCCTGCCCCCAGTGCGCTGCAGACAGGCATTTAATCACTATTCCCCGTTTCATAAGGTACTTTTCTACCCGCCGGCAGATATCTTCCAGAAGAACCCTCCAATCTTTAATTATGTTAAAATACGTTCCTGAGGCCGGAATATTTTCCTCATGTTTATCATTATCCCGCATCTGCAGCCACTTTTCAAACATTTCTAAAACCCCTAACTGGCCCTTCTCCAGACCCGATTGCTGAAGAAATTCACGCTTGAACCTGCTAAAAGACAGGATAAATTCGCGATCAGTCAAATTTTCCCCCTCCTTATCCTTCCGGTAACACAGGAAGGGGAGCCCTACCCTCCCCTCCGGCTTCATATTGCCTCTGGCAAGCCTTTTCCACCCTACAGCGGCATATTGAGCGCCAGCAGCAGGCAAGCTGATAGAGCGGCTGCAAGTATAATAACCAGCGGTAAACCGCCTTCTTTTTCTGCGTGGTTTTCGGCCCGGTACAATTCGATCCGGGTGAACGCCTGCTCCAGGTATTCCAGCAGTGAAGGATCGTGGTCCGGAGACGGCCTGCCCCGGCGGGCCGCTAACGCTTCTTTACCGGAGCAACCCTCTTGCAAGAAGTATACCCTGCCCTCCTGCATGGTCAATCCTCTCCTTAGCCAGGGGTAATATATCGTGAAAAAGAAAAAACGATTGAGAATACAACCACAAGCAGGGCGCTTTTGTTCAGACTCCCGGGAATAATTAAGTTTTATTAAGACCCACCGCTACAACTGTATCCTGGGCCTCGAGTTCTCTCTTTCTCTTCCACATGTTGCCCAGGACAATCACGCCACCTGTGGCCAGGGCAAAACACATGATGATAAAACTCGTATTATTTAGCAGCTTTATAGTACCCTGGTCGAGTTGCAAAATACCCAGCTGATGCAGGTAGGTTGGAATGGCTATCCCCCTGCTGATGGAGACAATTAGCATTATAGTAGCCATAACCAGCTTAATCATGTATTCCTTGACGTAGGTGGTGCCCACAGCACCCAACTGCACACCTATTAAGGAACCGGCCAGCATGAGCAGAACCATCCTTATATCAACAAAACCACTTAAAGCCCAAGTTACCGTACCGGTCAACCCCATCAAGAAGGCGACCACCAGCTCCGTGGCACTGGCCATAATGGGCGGCACGCCCAGTACATAGATCATACCCGGAACACCAATGAAACCTCCCACCGCAATCGTTGCAGCCAGCATGCCGGTGGCAAGCCCCAGCGGAACGATAATCCAGAAAGAAACCCTTGTATTGGCTACATTAAAATTGATCATCGGGGGGATGGAAAGTCTTTTAATCCTTTCCGCCAATCTGGAAGTGGTATCTTCACTTTTTGCCCGAATTGCCTTTCTGGCATCAAAAAGCATATACAGGCCAACGATGGTCAAAATCGTTACAAATGCTACACTTACGTAAAGGTTTGAACCGGCCGCACCCCATTTCGCAAAAATAAACTTTTGAACATAGATCCCTACCTGAACGCCTATTACAGCCGATATGGCCATAAACAGTCCCAGCTTTAAATCCAACTGGCCGTATTTATAACGCTTGTACGCTCCCACCATTGACTTGGGAAACTTGTGGCACATATTGCTGGCTACCGCGATGGCTGCCGGTGCACCCAGGCTCATCATGCCGGGAGTCAGAACGAATGCCCCCCCGGAGCCAATAAAACCGCTGATCAGCCCGCCGAGAAAGCCCAGGATGATCAGGTAAAATGCCCCCAGCGCGTCGAGGTGGATAAACTGCTTAACCACGTCGCCCGGGCCCAGCGCTTCCCCGGCTGCTTCACCCAGGGAGGGGATGGAAAGCAAAAACAATGTGCCGAGGGCAACCAGGCTCCAGCGCATTATTTTTTTACGGCGCTCCATTTCAATGCACTCCTTTCTTCAGGGGCCGGATACCCAGAGTTTCCAGGAGATAACTGGCAAACGCACCGTGAATGAAAGAGAAAGCCATGGCTGTAAGGACAACGGCTATCGCAAAAACACCTCCTTGAGCAAAATAGTGAGTAACGAATTCCTGGTTTAAAAATAATGCCAGATATGCCACCAGGGAGATTATTCCCCATAATATTGCCTGCCTGACAGGCCTGATCTGGTTACTTTTTTTCATTATTATCTCCCCCTGCCGGGATTTGCTGTTTTGTAATAATTTTCCTGAATTTCTCACCCAGGATCCTTCTTCGTGCACATTCCATTCTTATCTTATCCCTGTCCCTGCGATAGTTCTGCCCCTCAAAATGGGATTGTAATGCCTCACCTCCCCACTCTCTTAACCGGCTTTTAATTTTTTTGTGATCAAAGGTGCAAATGCTGTGCCGTTGTTCACAAAAAAAAGGCCGTATTTTAAGGCCTCCTGGATACACCAAATTTTTGCTTATTGTTGAAATAGTGGTCAACTGATTATTTTTTCAACACGGTCATCATAACCAAACTGTTTTAACCTGTTAACTCCCGGCTCAGGCCGCCTGACCTTTCAATTCATTCCGGCTTGTAATGTTGAATTTTTCAGCAGTCCCATAGAAAATGTGTAATTGAGTTTTTTCACAATGACCTGAACCCCCCCAAAAAAATTTCAGCTATTCTCCTCTTCCAACTCCAGGTAGTAATCGCTCAATACCTTGAAGACATCAACGGTGCGCACGACGCCCAGCAAGCGCCCACGGTCTAAAACGGGCAAAGAATTAACGTTATGCCTTAAAAAAGCACGAACAATGTCCAGAAGTTCATCATCAGCCTGTACTGTGGCCACCGGAACAGGTCGCATGATGTCCCGTACGCGCATGCGAGACCCTTCCCTTAATTTTCTTAAAAAGTACCAGCTCCAGGACTCGGATTTAAACAGGGGATCCCTGAGTAACTCATATAGGCCGACTGCTGTTAAAATACCGCGGAGGGTCAAAATACCCTCCAGGTTTCCATTCTCGTCCAGTACGATCAGGATACGATGACCGTGCCAGGGCCTGCCTTCACGGTGGAAAGATTGCCTCAAAGCCTGGATGCCTTCATGAAGGGTGGCATCTGCGGTGATGGTGGTAAACTGTTCAATGGGAATCATAATTTCCCGCGCCTTCAGCGAGAGCATGGCATACCCCTCCATAACAATTTGCGCACAGAAAACAGGCCTAGTCGATAATGCCCAGTTCCTTCATTTTAAGATAAAGGGAACTCCGGTTCATTTTCAGCGCCTGGGCGGCTGCAGAACGGTTCCAGTTGTGTTCTTCCAGAGCCTGCAGGATGATCTCCCGCTCCACTTCGGCGATCATTTCTTTAAAGGAATCCCCGCTCAAACCTTTTAACCAGTGCAGGCGGCGGGAACTTTTGCGGATGTTGCGGGGCAGATCCTCCACCGTTAGCAGGGGGCCGGTAGACATCAATACGGCCCGCTCACAAACATTTTTCAGTTCCCGCACGTTGCCCGGCCAGTCATATTCCAGCAGCAGTTTCATGGCCTGGTCAGTAAACCCGGTTACCTGCTTTTTGTACTCGGCGTTGTAGAGTTTAATCATATGTTCGACCAGCACGGGAATGTCATCCTTGCGCTCCCTCAAAGGCGGCAGGTAGATATCCACCACGTTCAAGCGATAAAACAGGTCCTCCCGGAACGTGCCCTCGGCAATACACTTTTCCAGATCCTTATTGGTGGCGGCAATAATCCGCACGTCTACCTTAATGGTTTCGGTGCCTCCCAGGCGTTCAAATTCCCGCTCCTGGATGACGCGGAGCAGCTTGGCCTGGAGGCTTAAGGACATTTCCCCGATTTCATCTAAAAAAATCGTTCCGCGCTGGGCCAGTTCAAATTTGCCGGGTTTTGATGTTACAGCCCCGGTGAAAGCTCCCTTTTCATAACCGAACAGCTCACTCTCCAGGAGGTTGTCGGGTATGGAGGCACAGTTGATTTTAATGAACGGCTTATCCCGCCGGACACTGTTGTAATGTATCGCCCTGGCCACCAGCTCTTTACCCGTACCGCTTTCGCCTCGTATGAGCACCGTGGCATTGGAATTGGCCACCCGCCCGATAGCCTTATAGACCTTTTGCATCCCCGGGGATAACCCAATCATGATCTCACCGGGACCGGTCATTTCCTTATCGGGCGGGGGCGAGGTTTTTTGCATCAACCGCTTTATTTCTGTGGCTTTTTTAACCGTCTCGATAAGGTCGTTAATCTGGAGGGGCTTTAAAAGGTAGTCGAAAGCGCCCAGTTTCATGGCTTCGATGGTACTTTGAGTAGAACCGTAAGCCGTGATCAATATAATGGGCGTGTTCTGCCCCTTTAAGCGCACCAGCTCCAGCACCTTGATTCCGTCTACTTCGGGCATGCGGATATCCAGTAATACGGCCGCCGGATCAAGCGCGGTTATTTTTTCCAACCCTTCCCGGCCGTCCCGTGCCGTCTCCACACGATAACCGTGGTCCGTAAGAATGTCTTTAAGGCTTTGCCGTACACTCTCTTCATCGTCGACAATTAAAATCAAGTCTTCCATCACTCTCACCTCGAAGCAAACACTTTCCTTCCCTGCTATGCCCTGAGATAGACGGTGAACCTGGTTCCCTTGCCCACTTCGCTCTCCACTTCTATCTGCCCGCCATGGGCCTGCACGATCTCATAGGCAATGGCCAGCCCCAGACCTGTCCCCTTCGGCCTGGTGGAATAAAAAGGGTCAAAAAGGTGGGCCAGGTTCTCTTTGGGTATGCCGCACCCGGTATCGGCAATAGTCATGGCCACCTGCTGCCGGTCGGGCAGGTAAGCGGTGGTAATGGATATGGTACCACCTTCGGGCATAGCCTGGATGGCGTTAAAGATTATATTGACCACTACCCTTTCCATTTGCTCAGCGTCCATCCAGACCGGCGGCAGGTCGGTACTCAGGTCGAGCAGCAGGTTATATTTGCCGTGGTGCATCTCCTGGAAGAATTCAGTCAATTCGCGAATCAAAACATTTAGATCGCGCTGTACCAGCCGGGCCTCTGCGGGTTTAGTAAAGTATAACAACTGTTCCACAATATAATCCAGGCGGGCAATCTCACGCTGAATTGTTGCCAGCGCCTGAGCATTCGGCCTGTTATTCTGTAACCAGTGCTGGATATAGCAACTAATGGAAGTCAACGGGTTGCGGATCTCGTGGGCGACACCGGTAACTAACTTCCCTAAGGCGGCAAGACGTTCCTGACGCCGCACTTTTTCCTCCAGGCGCATGCGTTCGGTCAGGTCCCGGCAATTGATCACGGCACCCAGAAGCTGACCGGAAGCAGTTTTTAAAGGCAAAATGCTTAACAGCAATTGACGGGAATTTTTTTGGCCGTTGCCCCAGTTTAGCATCAGATCGCGAAACGCTTTTTCTTCTTTTAATGTCCGTTGCAGGCAATCTATCAGGGGTGAGGTTTTTGAAAAAAGCTCGTTGAACACATGGCCTTTATACCCTTCGGGCAGGGCGAAAAGTTCCCGTGCCAGGTTATTGGCCAGCACCACCTCACCCCCGGCATTGACTACCACGATGGCTTCATCAATTACGGCCAGCATGGTCTCGGTGTACAGGTTCAACTCGGCAATGCGACGGGCAAAACCGTTAATCCCTTCCACGATCTCGCCAAGCTCACCCTGAGCCGGAGGCATGGTTTGGGAGAGGTCTTCTTCCAGAGTCTTTAATCCCTGCTTGATGAACCGCACCTGCAACACCAGGTCACGGAATATATATATGGCCCCTCCAAAACCCGTCAGCACCACAATAGCAATAGTTGAATAGGCAATCATTTCGATATGACGCCTTTTACCGTAAAAACCAACTTCCGAGAGGTATTCAGCGGATCGAATTACACCTTCTACCTTCCCGTTGCGCGTAAACGGCCGGTAAATTTCCACAATTCCGCCCTCTTCCGGACCCAGATTTTGTACCAGGCTGGTCCTTCGGGTCATGGTTTCTTCAAAAGCCTTTTTACGGCGCAGGGAAAAGTTGACATCAAAACGGCCTGTGCCGTCAAAGAATACGTCCAGCGGCGCATAATACAATCCCAAATGCACGTTGGGATACTCGCGCTTGACATCGTTAATTTTGCTATCAACAAAGCTTCCCAGGGTAACAGTCTTTTCCTGGGGCGTCTTATTAGTAAGACCATGTTCAGTCAGGTAGTCATCCAGACTGACAGTCAGGTTTTGATCAAGCAGGTAAGCGGCTTGATTGAGCTCCGCCTTCTGGTGTTCCAGAAGGGAAAGCTCGCTGTTTTTGATAATATGAATCATATAGACGGTAAGGAGAACAGGTAATATCAGCAACAGGGTTACCAGAAATAATATCCGGTTGCCGAAAAAAAATTTACGCAATGATATCACCTCTTAATAACGGCAGATACTTTTTATTCTTATTGCTTTTTTATTTTAATTGTAATACCAGATAAAACGGTTTTGGAAGTGCAAAACTTCCCAGTAATTACGTAAATATAAAATAAAGCGTTGTAAAAAAAAGACCGGCAACACCTGTAATGTTGCCGGTTAAGGCGATGGTGCTATGGACCAGCCAGTTTTCTGAGTTAATTTACATGTCCCGGTAGTCAAAAACCCTTTTGCTTTTCTTCTCGCTTCTGGGTAAGGTGCCCGGCGCAACCACTTCCACGTCGGCAGTAATGCCAATCCTGGATTTCATGTTACGCTTGAAATCCCCGGCGACTCTCTGGGGGTCTTTTCCCTCTTCCCCTTCTATTTTGATCAGCATGTGATCCTTGCCTTCGATCCTGGTCAAGATTATTTGATACTCACTGCCGGCCCCTTCCGTCACCTTGAGGACATGGTCAACCTGGCCCGGGTAGATATTCACCCCCTTAATCTTGATCATGTCGTCGGTCCGGCCGAGAATCCGGTCGATCATGGGATACTCGCTTCCACAAGGACACCTGTGGGGCAGTAAACGGGTGATGTCATGGGTGCGGTACCTGAGCAGGGGCATACCTTCCTTGGTCAAGGTGGTGATGACCAGTTCTCCCTCCTCCCCGGGGGGAAGCTGCCTACCCGACACGGGGTCAATGATTTCGAAAAGGAGGTGGTCGGACCAGTAATGGAGACCGCTGTGGCAGGGACAATCAATGGCAATTCCCGGGCCGTAGATCTCGGTGAGTCCATAGATGTCAAAGGTTTCAATATTGAAGATTTCTTCAATGCGGCGGCGCATTTTATCGCCCCAGCGTTCCGAACCGAAGATGCCCAGGCGGAGCTTGATTTGATCCAGGATTCCTCTTTTATAAGCCTCTTCAGCCAGCAGGAGGCCGTAAGAGGAGGTGCCAATCAAAACAGAGGTCTTCAGGTCGATCATCATTTCCATTTGCTTTTCCGTATTCCCGGGACCGGTGGGTATGGCCATGGCACCCAGCCGTTCAACGCCGGCCTGAAAACCGATACCCGCCGTCCACAGACCGTAGCCGGGAGTAATCTGCACCCTGTCCCGGTTGTTTACCCCTGTCATGGCCAGGGAGCGGGCCATCATTTCGGCCCAGATATCCACGTCTTTTTTGGTGTAAGGCACAATAATCGGCTTGCCTGTAGTGCCGGAGGAGGAATGTATGCGGACCACCTGTTTCTCAGGGACGGCCATCAGTCCCAGGGGATAGGCGTCGCGCAGTTCGTGCTTGTCGGTGAAAGGTACCCGCGCAAGATCGGCAACAGTTTTGATGGATCCGGGGTCCACCCCTGCTTCGTCCAGCTTTTTGCGATAGAAAGGGGAGTTCTGGTACACCCGCTGGATCATTTCCCGGAGCATTGATCCCTGCAACACATACAAGCTCTCGAAATCGAATTGACCCCTGGCAAGATCTGCAGCTTCTAAAGCCATTCAACACACCCCCATGGCCCGGCGGCCCATTTCAAAAGCCTTCCGGTTAGTCTCTCTAAACTGTGACGGCACAGTCTTCAGTACCGCTTCCAGCAACCCCTCCGGGCTGAAGGGAAGGCCGGGGAGAGTCGAGAGCGCCCCCAGCATCACCACATTGGCGGTTTTACTATTTCCCGCCTCCCTGGCCACCTCCGAAGCCCTGAGAAAGCACACTCCCGGGAGTTCCTTCTCCAGGTACTCCCGGATATCCTGAACCCGGTACCGGGACAAACCCGCTGATACCGACGTTGGTACAATGACGTCTTCATTAACAATGGCCTTACCACCGGCCTTGAGCTTGGCCAGAGCCCTGGCCGCCTCCGCCAGTTCAAAACCCAGCAAGACATCGGCCCTGCCGTCCGGGATCAGGGCGCCTGCGAGATTTTCCCCTACCCGGACATGGCTTACCACGCAGCCTTCCCGCTGGGCCATCCCAATGGTTTCGGAAGTCCTGACCTGCCACCCGGCGTCCATGGCAGCCCTGGCAACGATGCGGGAGGCCAGGACTGTTCCCTGCCCACCCACTCCGGTAATAACCATGTCAAACTTCATGCCGGCTCACCTCTTCGATGGCACCAGCCGGGCAAACCTGGGCGCAAACGCCGCATCCGGTGCACTTTTCGGAGATGACCACCTTTTCCTCCCTGCATAAAGCCGGGCAGCCAAGGTTTTCCACGCACAACATGCACTCGATGCAGGCGCCGGTATTTACCCGGTAGCGCACCCCGGGCTTGGCCAGGGCTACACATTCCCGCCTGGCGATAACCACGGAAGGGCCTTCATACTCCACGGCTTCCCTGGCGGCCTGCATAACCTCCTGGAGGTTGTAAGCGTCAACCTCGCGGATGTAATCCACGCCGCACCCCCTGACCAGCCCGGCAATGTCTATTCTCCGGGCCGGGTCGCCGGTGGCATTCCTTCCAATTCCCGGGTGGGGCTGGTGACCTGTCATGGCGGTGGTACCGTTGTCCAGGATCACCAGGGTGATGCCGGCACGGTTGTAAACAGCGTTAATCAAGCCCGCCACCCCCGTGTGGAAAAAGGTGGAGTCTCCCAAAAAGGCCACGTGCTTGCGCCCCTGTTCCACGCGGGAAAGGCCGGAAGCGATGGTGACGCTCGCACCCATGCAAAGGCAGGTATCGAGGGCGTTGAGGGGTGGAATAACCCCCAGGGTATAGCACCCAATATCTCCGGTAAAAACCGGGTCGTAATCCTTTAAGGCCTCCTTAAAACCATAGAAAACCGCCCGGTGGGGACATCCCGCGCAAAGGACGGGGGTCCTCAAAGGCAAATCAGGAGCGCGGCGCACCGTATTACCTGCAGCAGCCTGCTCCATCCCCACAAAACCGAAATACTTATAGAGGATGGCAGTTACCCTGTCAACATCCAGCTCCCCTTCCCGGGGCACCAGCCCGTTGTGTTTGCCCGCCACACCGACCGGCAGGTTGTGCCGCCAGGCCAGGTGGATCACCTGGTCTTCCACCACGGGTTCCTGTTCTTCAACCACCAGCACCCGTTCCACCCGGGACAGGAATTCTAAAACCAGATCTTCAGGGAGGGGGTAGGGAGTCCCTATTTTAAGGAGGGATGCCTCCCAGCCCTGCATTTCCAGGGCTTCCACCACGTAGTTGTAGCTCACGCCGGAAGTAATAATCCCGGTTTTGCCTTTAATTTCGGCCCTGTTAAAAGGCATGCTGCTGAACAGCCGGCTTATCTCCTTTTGCTTCTGGTTGAGCCAGATATGCTTTTTGTAGGCAAGGCCGGGAAGGATTACCCATCCCGGGTTCTTGTCAAACCTGCATTCATTCCTGGTTGCCGGCAGAGGGCCGAGGGTGACATCCTGGCAGACGTGGCAGGTCCTGGTGGTGGGCCGGAGGATCACAGGCAGGCCCAGTTGTTCGGATAGATCAAAGGCCGCCACCGTCATATCCTTGGCTTCCTGGGGAGTGGACGGATCAAGGACGGGCAGTTTGGCGAACTGGGCAAATTTCCTGGTATCCTGCTCGTTCTGGGAGCTGTGGGGCCCCGGGTCATCCGCCACTACCAGGACCAGGCCGCCTTTGACACCGATATAGGCCAGCGTCATCAGGGGGTCCGCCGCCACATTGAGGCCAACCTGTTTCATGGTTACCAGAGCCCGGGCCCCGGCATAGGCCGCCCCGGCCGCCACTTCCAGGGCCACCTTTTCGTTGACGGACCACTCGGCGTAATAACCGTATTCTTTGGCGAAATGAGCCAGCGTCCCAAAAACCTCCGAGGAAGGGGTGCCGGGGTAACCCGTAACCACCTGCACCCCCGCTTCCACCGCTCCCCTGGCAATAGCCTCATTACCCATCAGGAGCATTTTTTCAGCGACTGCCATGAACAGGCCTCCTTCAGTAGCGTGAACTGATTGAGCAATCTTTATCTAACCACGGAGGTGATGATCTGTGGGAAAGCCACCAACAAAGAGAGCAAGACGGCGTAACTGATGAGGAAAACAGATGCCCCTTTGAAAATTGACATCAGTGGTACTTCCGGCGACAATCCTTTCACCACAAATACCGTCACGCCTACCGGCGGCGTGATGGCCCCGGCGCTGGTAACAATGCAGAGTACCACCGCAAACCAGATGGGATCGTAACCCAAAGAAATTACCGTCGGGTAAAAAATGGGGATGGATATGATCAAAAACCCCAGGGCATCCATTAAGGCCCCACCGATGAGATACACCAGCAGGATCGCCACGAGAATCAGTACCGGCGGCACCTGCAGGGAACTGGCCCAGCTGGCTACCTCGTAGGGAAGCCGGGTGATGGCCAGAAAACGGCCGAAAACCATCGCTCCGATCACCAGCGTGATCACCATGGTTGACGATTTCAGGGTACCGAATAGCGCCGCTTTCAGGTTCTCCGCATTCAGCTTACGCATGGCGAGGGAAATCAGCATGGCGCCAAAAGCCCCGAAGGCCCCGGACTCCGTGGGGGTGAACCAGCCGAGAAAAAGCCCGCCAATCACAAAGGCAAACAGGAGAAGCGAAGGAACAAACCCGGGTAAAGAGGACAATTTCTCTTTCAGGCTCACCCGGGGCCCGTCCGGGCCAAGCTCGGGATTTCTCTGGCAAAGGAAGAATACCGTTCCCAGAAACAAGAGCGCCAGGAGCAGGCCGGGAATCACGCTGGCCACGAACAACTGCCGTACGGACTGTTCGGTTTGCAAAGCAATGACAATCAGCACCGTACTGGGAGGAATAATCACGCCCAGGGTTCCTCCGGCAGCCACCGTGGCTGCGCTGAAGGTCTGATCGTACCTGTACTTTTTCAGTTCAGGCAGAGCCATGGTCCCCATGGCGGCGGCAGTGGCCGAATTGGAACCGCAGATGGCCGCAAATCCGGTGCTGGCCAGGACAACGGTGGCCGCCATGCCGCCTTTTAACCGTCCCAGCCATTTGTAAGCGGCGTTAAAAAGGCTCTCGTTCACCCCGGTACGGAAAACAATTTCTCCCATCAGGATGTACAAAGGGATCACACTCATGGTATAGCTGGAGAATTGATTCCAAAGATCTGCGGTTAAAACGTTGAAGGCTGCCTTGGGTGACGCCACCACCAGCAACCCCAGGAATCCCACTATTAACATGGAGAAACTGATCGGCATCCGGAGAAACATCAATAAAAACAATACAACCAGACCGATGAGGGCCAGGGTGACAGGACTCACCTGGTGACACCCCCGTTAAACTCCTTGAGAAAATCAACGAATATGGCCAGGGTCAATCCCACAAAACCCAGCGAAACCAGGAATATCAGGGGGTAAAAGGGTATCCCCATGGTTTCCGACAGGTTGCCGTTTTTAGCCACATTCAGGCCGTAAACGGTGATCTGCCATGCAACCAGGGCAAAAAAGATCATGCTGATGAAAAGCATGAGACGCCTGATGGCCTTCTGCAAACCAGGAGAAAACCGCTCAACCAGGGCATCCAGCTCGACGTAGCCCCGGTTAACCTGGGTATAACCCAGCCCGAAAGCCCCAGTAACGGCCGCCAGCCAGCCGACAATTTCCGTGGTACCGGGAAACGGCGCATAAACCACGCGCAGGATGGCATTACCGACGACCACCAGCACCATCAACAGTAAACTGCCGCCGGCCAGCCAGGCGAGCCCTTGATTGAGCACGAGGCTCAGACTGTTTAAACGGTCAAGAGCCCCCACCTTACGGGGCAGGCCGGCTACCGCCCTTTTATGCATCACCTGTTTTTCCAGCAACCCCAAAACGTTCACCTCACCAAGCCCGCATGTAAATGCTCAGCGAACCCGATTGGATGCGGCCCAGCACTCACTCAAATATGACTTTGCTCCCGGTGTTTCAGGTTTAACTGACACATCCGGTTTTGGGAAGAGCCAGTATCCCGGTGAGTGCTGGGTCCTCGCTCACTCCAGTGCTTCGCGTAAGATGCGCGCCGCATCCACGTCATTACGGTTTTGCTGAATACGAATTACTGCTTGCTGTACTTCTCCTTCAATTCATAGAGCCTCTTCTTGTATTCCTCGGCAGGCAGGCCCTTTGCCTTCAATTCCTCAACGTATTTATCCTGGATGGGTTTGAGGATTTTGTCCCAGGCCGCCTTCTCCTCCGGGGAAAGGGTGATTATTTGCAGGCCGTGTTCCTTTTTACTCCATTCCAGGGCTTCCTTGACGTGGTTATCCATGTATTCGCCGGTCCAAATGGCCATCTCGAGGCTCAAGTCATCAATCACCTTTTGCACGTCAGGCGGCAGGGAGTTCCAGACATCTTTATTCATCACCGCCACAAAGCTGGTGATGGTCAGGGGGTAATCGGTCGTATACTTGAGTTTCTCCGCCAGTTTCAAATCCATCAGGACTTCCCGCGAACTCACCAGCCCCTCAATAATACCTGTTTGGAGAGCTTCCGGGACCTCCGACATGGGCATCCCCACAGGGGAAGCGCCCAATTCCTTTAAGACCGGGGTAAGGGCTCCGGATATTCTAATTTGTTTCCCTTTCAGGTCCTGCAGGTTGGTGACCGGCTTCGTGACCATCAGGTGGGCAGGCTCAGTAGCAAAAGCAGTGATAATCTTAAAATCTTTAAAGGCGTCGGGCGGAAACTCCTTAATCAGATCGAAGACCACCCGGCTGGCTACCCTGGAGTTGGGGAAACCGGAAGGCAAGTCTGAAATGGCCAGCAGCGGGAAACGGCCGGGTTCGTAGGTCGGGCAGGACAAACCGATGTCCGCCACACCATTCTTTACCCCGTCATACATGTTTTGGGCAGTCAGCAGGGTTCCCCCGGGGAACAACTCAACCTTGACCTTGTTATTGGTCCGCTTCTCCAGTTCTTCCTTCCACTTCTCCATTTGCCTGGCGGGGAAAGTATTGGCGGGAGCAAAGAAAGCATATTTCAAGACGATTGGCTTTGCGGCCCCGGATTCTTCTTGCTTTTTACCCTCTTTTGCAGCACCCCCGCTGCAGCCCGTAACCACCAGGCCAGCCAGCAATAAAACCGCAATAACGCCTAACAAACTCTTCCTCAAAGTCTAACCCTCCTCAGCTAAGCTCTTTTGTTGGCCTTTTGTGGGTACCTCCACGCCTTAATAACTAACCGTACTAACCGTAACCTCAATCACCCCTCGCGAAAATTAAAAACCAACACTCAAATAGATGAGTGTTGGTTCAATCAACCCAACCCACTCATCTCAGCTCACCTCAGCTCAACTCTATTCTATTAGCTTGTTAAACCTCAGGGCACCCTCCGGCACCCTGCCTGGCAAAATGCTATCACGCCAGGAAAGAACATGTCAAGAAAATTTTATTATTTGCGGAGCCAGGCGAATGAGCGCCAAGCGGCCCTATCTTGCCGGGTTTAATTCCCGCAGCCTGCTAATTTCCTCTTCCGTCAATTCACGGTACTCTCCGGGCTTCAATGGTTCATCCAGCATTAAGGGTCCCATGGCAATCCGCTTAAGATAGGTCACTTTCTTGCCTACAGCTTCAAACATGCGCTTTACCTGATGATACTTTCCTTCATAAATGGTGAGTTCAACCTCCGATTCCGGCCCGGAGCGAAGAATCTTTAACTTGCCGGGCATGGTACGGTAGCCGTCATTCAAGATTACCCCATGACGAAATGCTTCCACATCTGTTTCTGTAACCATCCCGCTTACCACGGCAAAATACGTTTTGGGCACATGTTTTTTGGGTGACAGGAGTTGATGGGCCAGTTTGCCGTCATTGGTAAGTAAAAGCAATCCCTCTGCATCTTTGTCCAACCGCCCTACAGGGAACAGATGTAATACACGATACTCAGGTGGGAGAAGGTCGACTACTACTTTTGCAAATCTATCTTCAGTGGCGGACAGGACACCTTGCGGCTTATTTAGCATTAAATAGATGTGCTGTCTATATTCTACGGGTTCGCCGTCCACCTCAATGTGATCACGGCCGGGCAAAACGTGTAATCCCGGGTCATTGGCCAGCTCTCCGTTGACCCTGACTCTTTTTTCTTTAACCAGCTTTTTAATCTCTTTACGCGTGCCAAACCCCATGTGTGCCAGCACTTTATCCAGGCGCTGCCGCACTTTTTCCGCCATTTTTCTCACCCCACCGCTATTCTTTACCTGCGCCCTATTCAGCCGGGCATACCATCCCGGCTATTACAGGGGTAATTATCATTGTTCAAGGCATGGTCAGCCTCTTGATGAGCATTGTCCCGTAGCTCCCCCGCGGCAGCTTAAAGAAAAGACGGATTTTTTGCCTGCCGGGGTAAAGGTCATCGGGTTCCGCCGGCTCCAAACGAAAATCGCATGGGAAAACGACGGCATTCCTGGGAGTCGATTTAAAAAAGGCCTGCCGCACCTTGCGGAGGTTGAAACTGCTGCGCTTGATACCTCTTTCCTCCAGGATGGCCGCAAATAGTTGTTCGGTGCGGGCATCGGGAAAATCCATGCGGCTGGCAGCCAGCGGCAGGAAAAGTGGCTTCAAATAGGTAAGCTCTTTTCTTTCCAGGCGCCGGTAAAAAAGATAGGGTCCGGCCACGCCGGAGACAGCCGCAAGATCAAGCCCGAGATCCTGCAAAATCCTTCTTAAAAGTTCGTTAAAGAGAAAACTCTGGTAGGCCGAAAAAAGAAGCGAAAGTTCTTCCCTGGGGATCATCTGCAAGGCCTCTATGTAGGCCCTTGGTTTCTCTGCGAGCAGGGAAAATATCCTATTTTCCATGGTGGTTTTGGCACGGGAAAGGCAGGTCGCCCAATCCCCCCAGTGTTCGCGGAAAAAGCGCTTTCGTTCCTTGGTCTCTTTTTTTTCTTCCGGGTAAATACCGGTAAGGTAGATCTGCAGGCTGCCGTTATAGTGCTTTTTCAGCAATCTCTCGGCCATGAAGCCCATCTGGCGGTCCATGCTGCCAAAACGCTGGTCATCATAGTAATTGGGGTAGCCAAAACCCCTGACCTCATCAACCCGGCGGGTGATGCGGGATACCTCTTCCGGGCTGAGGGCGCGGATGGTGATGGCAAACTCGTTTCCCTCCAGAAGATCGGGCCCCATGGGCCTGTCCATATAGCCAATGCTCTGGAAGAAAAAGTTTTTGTCCCCGGTGGTTAAATTAGCGGGATGCTTAACCGTGACGTACTGAAAGGTATGGGCGTGCCTGTCCTTTAATCCCCCGTAAGCAAAAAGGCGGTAGGGAAGGCCATGTGCCTTTGCAAGCTGGAGCAAAAGGTCGATTGTATTCCATCCCTTCTTTTCTAAAAGGTACAGCCGGTAGGGTCCTTTTTCCCGGAGAGGCAGCCGGGCCAATTCCCTCACCACGAAATCCCCGGGGATCACCTTTAATTTCATCGTCTTTACTCCTCGTATCATAGCAGTAGAACCACCGGACAACCCCAGATTCCAGTTTAGGAATAATATGGGTTGACCGGATGGTTGGGAACCGGTTCCCATATTACGGGTACCGAGGAATAGATTGTGATGATCATGGTCTTTTTTCAGCCGGCCCCGGAACGTGCTTCAGGCAGTTGTCCCAGCCGGGCCGGCTTTCTGTTGCCTTTTTACATCAAGCAGGGCCTGGACATGGATGCCTCCTTGCGGGACAATGGGACTGGCTCCCCCACAAAAAACTGGAAGGCCGGGCGTGTCCCGCACCATCCAGGTATTTTTAACCTTTCTAGCTGAAATCTTTTTTAATTCACCCGGCTGTCAATAAACAGGTACAGATCGTCAGCCAGGAAATAACAAAATGTCCATATCTTTAGACGGGTTTCCAGGTCGAAATAGGGTTCGGAAGCAATTCCTTTGCCCAGCTGTCTGGCAAAAGTGATACCACGAGGAAAGTATGGGCGCCAACTCCAGTTACGGTTGAGATATTCACCGGAAACGGTCCACCCGCCACACGGATTGCGGGTGAAGTTGGGCGTTTTTTGATAGCCATAACCGTCACATACATAGATACGAAAACAATATCCGGGCAGGCAATGCATTAACCTACCTATGTATTCATCGAGGTTTTGAGTAGTGCCAGAAAAGCAAAGGTTTTTCAGAAGCTTATCTAGTTCTTCGGCCTCCCGCCATCGTCTGTTACGCCACTGAATTTCATCACGCACATAACCTTCGACTTCTCGTTTCAAGATCTCCGCGAGGCCAGCAGTTTCGGCCAAACGAGGTGCCGGGGGAGCCAAAAATAAGCCCTGGTAGTAACGTGCGCCGATTTCCAGCCCTAACCGCAACAACTCTGCATCTTCAATTCCTTCAAGAATCAGGCTCACCCCCGATTTTTCTGCAAAATAACCCAGGGCTTCCAGCAAGTAACGGGCCGACTCTTCCTGCATGCTCTTCCTGACCAGCAGGGTATCCACCTTCAAAAAATCCGGACGAGTAGCAATAATTCTCTCCAGGTTGTTGAAACCGCGGCCAACGTCATCAACGGCAATCCGGCAACCGGCTTCGCGATACCTGGCAACCAGCATGGAAAGGCTTTCGATGTCTGCACAGAATTCTGTTTCGCTTATTTCCACCACAATCTGGCCAGCACTAATACCAAATTCTTCAAGATATTCCAGGGTGGGAAATTTTCGCTCCTGGCCCATGAAAGGGCAAAGCCACTGCGGCTGGATGTTTAAAAACAATCGTGTATTCCTGCCGCTCTGCTTAAAAAACTATGTTGAGCATTGCCAGAGGATTTCAGCCCAATTTTTATCCGAACTGGTTATTGAGAATTCGGGATATTTTTAGCCGGAAGCATCAACTGATCAATTTCCAGATCAACTCTGCTGAATTCCGGATCCCGGTGCACCAGCGTAGCAGCTTTTTTCCTTGCCAGGCCAGCAATAAAAGCATCAGCCACGCTTAACCCGCCCTTTGCTTTTATTTGTGCGGCCAACCAGAGCAACTCCTCGTCAGGCCAGACTTCTTCCAGTGGCAATTCCCTTAGCTGGAGAACCAGTTTTGTTGCCTCATCCAGATTCTCCCTGGACATGACCAGATAAGCAATCTCAAAAATACTCATGAACGAAATATAAACAATTGCCTTACCTGAGGAAGCTTGTACAAATACCTCTTCGATCAGGTCAGCTCCTGCTTCATCCTGGTAATAGGTCAACAGGGCACTGGTGTCCAGCACGTATTTTTTGATGTCACTCATTTACTTTCCGTTCCTTTTCCCGGTACTTCATCAGTAAACCGAGCAAATCCTTTCCCTTTCCAGCACCCCGGAAAAGTTTACCCGGTTCAGCTGGCAAAGGAATTATTTTTATCTCCCCGCCCTGGTCGATCCAGGCTATGCGCGTCCCTTCCCGGATATTATAGCGTTCCCTAATCCCGGCTGGAATAACGGTCTGGTAACGGTGACTGACAGTGGTTTTAATGATATTTCTTGTGCTCAAACAACACACCTCCCATTTCTTACAGTATACAAGACGTATATTCCTATTACAAGACAGAATGCATCCAAAACCTGAAAGTAAACCCACATCTTATGTTGTAGATCCAGGTTGGTTATTCCCCCAGCACTTTAATAATGACCCTTTTCCGCCGGCGGCCATCGAATTCAGCATAATAAACCTGCTGCCAGGGGCCCAGGTCAAGTCTTCCGCCGGTCACCGGGAGGATCACCTGGTGGTGGACCAGGATGCTCTTCAAATGGGCGTCGCCGTTGTCCTCCCCGGTGCGGTGGTGCAGGTAATCCGGACCAAAGGGGGCCAGCTTCTCCAGCATATTGTCTATGTCCTGGATAATCCCCTCCTCGGCATCATTGACATAGACCCCGGCGGTAATGTGCATGGCCGAGACCAGCACCAGCCCCTCCTTAATACCGGACTTTTTTACCGCCTCCTCCACCTGAGAGGTTATATTGATGTACTCCCTCCGGCGGGCAGTGTTGAACCAGAGGTACTCGGTGTAAGACTTCATTGTAACAGCTCCCTAAGGAAATTTTTTTGTTCCGCAAATTAAACGGGAAATTAAAGGTGGCATCCAATGTGGAAATGGGGACAAAGAACCAATGCCAGTGCTGGCGAGAAGTTTGGTAAGCATGACACACCTCCGATGAACAATCAATTTTTTTCCCGCAGATGCTCTTTCCTGATCAGAGGCCTGTTTTGTGTTCCACGCCCGTTACAAGGATTGTCACGCTTTACAATTTTAGGGCTGACAGGGTGCTGGCGTTAACCTTACGTCGGCATTCTTCCGGGTCTGGTCCTTTTCTTCCAGCCCAACTCTTTCTTCAGTTCCTCGTAAACATGAAATACAATTGGACAGACGGCATAATTATCAATTACCCTAATTAACCGGAAAACAAAACCCTTTTTGTGCAAGTGAGGATAACTCCTGCAATCACCGGGACGGTATGAATATTGCGTACACAGATTGTCCTTTAGAAACGGGCAGGGTTTCTGGTTGAAAACATAGTCGTTTTCAACTTTTTTCAAGTATTTCTCTATAAATTCGGAAACCGGAATACCCGTCCCTTGAGATAACCTCGTGATATCTTTATCGTGCAGAACTGGACTGCATTCCCGGCAACAGTTGGCGCACTGTTTGCAGTCAACCTGCGAGGAAATATCTTTATACAACCTGTGCACCAGGGAATCCACTTCTTCACCCGCAATCCTGGTCTTTAAAAAGGAACGGAATTCCCAGTTTTCATCTTCTTTCTGCGCGGCTATTAATTTAAGCTTTTCCGGCGCAATTTCAATAACCATAATTGGCTCACCTCAGCGGAAAGAATGCCTTTTAGAAAACTTAATCACAGCGAATAAACGTTCACAAATCGCCTGCACCATGGAACTTACTGGCTTCAATAAGCAGCAGGTCGTGTCGTTCCGCCGCCATCTCACGCAGCTCTTCAGTGAAACCATTCCGGGCAAACAGGGCGTAATACACATGCGGCGGCCGCTGAAAATGGGGCAGCACGGCTTTGGCCTTTTGCTGGAGTTCGGAGAGTACATTCGCCCCTACCGGTTTTGCCCACCACTTGCACTCGCCCACCATAATGGCCGCTTCATCCTCACTGATGGCCAGCAGGTCCAGTTCGTTCTGCCCGTCCCACCAGGAGCCCAGTCGGTGGGGATAAAAGGGAAGTTTCCCCCGCCGCCCTAAAAGGCGCAAATGCTGCCGGCAAACCTCTTCAAAGGCCGGGCCAACAAACTCCGGAAAATGGGGCTTGATCCTGGTTTCCAGCACCCTCTCCGCTTTTCCCTCCTCCAGGTCGCTGCGGTTGGGGTAAACGAAGCGAAACCAGAAGCGCAGAAATTGATCCTGTAACCGGTAAATACCCCGGCGGCTTTTCTGCGGCTGCTTTTCCGTCACCGGCACCAGACGCTGGATTAAACCCATGTCCCTTAATATGTCCAGGTAACGGGAAGCGGCGCTGCGGTCGCGCAGGCCTGCCGCCTGGGTGATTTCATTCAGGCGGGTTTTGCCGTGGGCAATGGCCCTGAGCACGGCAAAATAATTGGCCGGCTCCCGCAGTTCCTGCATGAGAAGAAAACGCGGTTCTTCATAGAGGAAGGTGCCCCGGCGCAGCACCCGGCGGGCAATGCCGGCAAAAAGATCATCTTCATCCATAAATTCCAGCAGGTATGCCGGCACTCCACCGAGCACGGCGTAGGCTTCCACCTGCCAGATAGGATCCCTCCCCGGGAAAAAGCCCGCCATATCGTGAAAGTGCAGGGGCTCAATCAGGTATTGCCCGGTGCGCCTGCCGTAGAGAGCGCTCTTATATCCCAGAACCTCCCTCTCCATCACTCCTACATAGGAACCGCACAAAATACACAATATCCCGGTATTCCTCAATTCCTCGTCCCAGACTTTCTGCAGAATGGAAGGTATGGCCGGATTGGTCTCCATAAGGTAGGGGAATTCATCCAGCACCACAATAAGCCGCTCCTGGCGGGCCAGCCCGCCCATAAAACGGAAGGCAGCTTCCCAGGAAGGAAAGGAAAAACCCGTTTCTGCCTGTCCGTAGGCCTGCTCCCACAGCCGCTGCGAAAAAGCGGCCAGCTGCTCCCGGTCGGGCGCCAGGTCGGCCACAAAAAAGACGTGTCTCTTCTCCCGGCAAAAAACCCTGAGCAGTTCCGTTTTCCCCACCCGCCGGCGGCCGTATAACACCAGCAGCCCGGCACGACAGCTTCCATAAGCTTCCTCCAGCCAGTGTAGTTCAGCTTTGCGGTTCACAAAAGTCACAGCAGCACCTCATTGCTAATATAACTTGATTATGATATGATTAGTCTAATCAAGATTATACTAAATAAAATAACCGGACTCAATCCCGGATGCAATTAGCAACAAATAAAATAAACAACCGGTAATCATCACCCGTCGCTCGAAGGAAAAGGCTATCAGTCACCGAAGCCATTTGCAAGGTTCGTTTACCCCGGAGGGGCACTCCCATTTACCTGCACTGTTTTACCTGCACCCGGGGAGGAATAAAAATGCTTCTCGAGAGCGAAAAAATTATCAGTGAAATTAAACGCCATGTCCAGGACCGGCCACAGGTGGCCGTGGCCTATTTGATGGGGTCTTATGCCGGGGGCACGGCCACCCCTCTGAGTGATGTGGATGTGGGCATCGGCCTTTACCCCTCCCTGTGCCCGAACACAGACGACGCCCTGGACCTGGCAGCGGCACTGGAATCCTCCCTGACGGAGGCGCTTTTTCCCGGTTATGACGCCGAACCCTGGGCGGAATGGCTCTTCACCCCGGTGGAAGTGGTGGTGCTGAACGCACCCCACACCCTTTCTTCCCTCCCCTGGATGCTGGCCGGCGCCCTGCCGGTCCACACCCCGGACCATTCCTTTAAAGTGGAACTGGAAAAGCTGGCTTTCCGGCGCGGCTGCCCTACGCCGGAGGAGGCCACCATTGCCGCCTGGCGGCTAAAGGCAACCTGGATCGTCCGCACCGCCCGGGGCCAGGTTTTTGCCTCCTATGAGGGCATTCTGCGCACCTGCCTGAACCTGGCCCACCGGGCGGTGGTCAGGCTGGGGCTACCCGTACCGGAAGAACGGCAACAGCTGCCCCTGGTACTGTACCGGGCCGGCATCATTACCCGGCGGGCGGCTTCCTTTATCACAGAAGCCATCAATATACTGTGCCACGACCGTGTAAACTTCCAGGCGTGGGAATACCTGCACCATCACCTCCACCTGCTGGCTGACTATGCCCTGCAGGTGGAAGACGCCCTGGAAAGGACCGTGAAGCAGTAGCAGCGACCGGCGAAATAGAGCCTTGCGGCGCCACCCAGAACCTGCAACCCGGTCTCTGCCCGTAACAGTGGGATCCTGCCCTAAGGGAACGGCTTGACATAGCTCGATGAAGGACATATGCTGGCTGTTGGTAAGCGCTGTCCAGGCTTTACAAGACATGGCAGAAAAAACATTGATTTTGTAGATGCCTACCTCGCCGCTCTGGCCAAACAACACGAAGAAAGTGTCTGTTCTTTTGATAGTGATTTCGAAAAGTTAAACGTAAATCTGGTCAAACCCCCGGGATATCCGCAGGAGAAATAACACCGAATAGCCTAGTCATATCTGACGAAATTCTGTGCGGCTATCAATTTAAGCTTTTCCAGCGCAATTTATTATGCGACGGAGGTTTTTGCAGGGAAATCATATTATTTCTCTGTCCATATAGGAAGATGTCTACCGATATAACCAATCAGAAAATGTTCATTTTCCTTATCGGGTGGGTAAAAATAGATGCGGAGGTTCACCTTTCCCTTAATTTTGCTGTGCCAGCTAAATACCCTTTTTTTACCATCCGGACATTTAAAGGTCCGAAGATGGCCATAATGTTTTAAGGTAATTTCTGATTCCTGCGAAGCTTCTATACCCATCTGGGTATAATTTGGCGCTTTGATTTCACCAGATCTAATTGACTTCATGTATTTGTTCATGCACTCAAGATGGCGGATGATATTTCGAAGTACCAAAGGAGAATAATTTGAGCTTTGCAATTGACTTTTAACTTCCTCACAAAAAGTAATTTCAGGAAAAAGAGCGTCACGACTATGCCATAAATTTTCCCATGAATTCAAGTTTTGCCGTAAAAAATTTCTCACGAAGGAATCTGCTTGATCAGGGTTGCACAGATTAATTATATCTGCTTCCTGCCGTTCGTCACCTTTCAGACAACAGAATACATTTATTATTTCGGAAGCAAATTGTGGCGCTCCTTTTAAGCTTGCTAGAATACCATCGAAGAAGAATGCCGCAGCTACAGAAGTCCAGGAAACATCCAGGATGTTTTCATTTTGTAGATAACATTTATGTTCATTAAACGACTGACCAAACAGATATTCAATATATGGTCCTTTAGTCGTTATTATCTGGAAATAATTTCGTACTGCCTGGTCAATATTTCGATCGTAGATATAATCACGTACAGAATATTGAGGTCCAATTTCCCTTTTCCACAGGATATTGGAAGTAGCAATTGGTTCGTTAGAAATTGTTTGTAAAATTTTTAATACCTTTAACATATCACTCATTAATTTTGCTCCCTGATATTTATTAGAAGCCTGTCCACAAAAAGATAGTTCGTTTAAAAATATATTCACCTAAATCAACTCCCCAAGATCCTTTTCTGCCTGGTCAAAAAATCCATCAGGCCATATATCTATTCTTCCGTCGGCATCTATTGCAGGACGGACGATATTATAATCCCGCTCAAAAAAGTTAATTGAAACGTACTTTTCATTAATGTAACCTTTTTTTACCGCTATCCTGACCCCATTCAACAGATGATCGCTGTGTGTTTCCAGGATTACCTGGACGCCCGCTGCCGCCAGTTTGCTTAAAAAAATACCCATCCGGGATTGTGCATGGGGATGTAAATGCGCTTCCGGATTTTCCACGATCAGCAGATTACCCTTTTCCGCCATGAGCCCTGCAACAATTATGGGCAAACAATATGAAATACCGAAGCCGATGCTTGTCGGTCTCAAATAATCTGTATTTCTTTCAGAATCGCGAAAGCTTACCTGCAAGATATCGGCTTGCGTAATCCGCGCAGGGTTGATCATTATCCCTCCCGGTAGCATATCTTTAAGCCATTCTTCCACCTGAAATAATAGCTCGATTGAACGATCTTCCGGTGAATGTTTTAATTGCGGCAACTTAATCTTTTTGTTTCCAAACTGATGCAGGCAATGAGCAGTATATTCCCCTCGAATTCCAACGTGCATGGCTTCCAGAGAATCTTCACTGACCGGATAAACCAACTGTGGTCCCATTCTTTCGGCTCCAAGATAAAAAAATCTGTCTGCAAAAAGTGTGTTCGAAGGGAGATCGGACGGGCTTTCCATTAATTTCATCGAAAGGGCATCAGGTTCTTCCCGGCAATAAGCTAATTTGCAGGTAAAAACACGACCGAGCAGATCAGAAAAAGCAATCGATATCTGGATGTTATCTTCTTCCGCCCATTGGCAAAAAAGATCCCTCGCAGTTCCCATATGAACAAGAGAACCGTTAAGCGGCAAGTCTGGTTTCGCAAAATTACTCGTCATTGCCGATTGCCTTAAAAATAATAAGGCTTGAATAACGGTCGATTTCCCGGTATTATTGGTTCCGCAGAGAATACTTAACGGTGCAAACTGGACAGTCTGATCAAGAAAACACTTAAACCGCTGTAGCCGGATATAAGCAATCAATTGATCCCCTCCCTGATAATCTTTTCAATAACTTCGAAGCGTTTATGCACTTTTTTAACTTCACCTGTACCCTGAGAGATAGAGTTGACAAATTCCGGGTCATTATTCATGTAATAAATAAATCTTTCCTTAATCTTTTCCTTATTTTTTACCAAAACATCCAGAGGATATTTTTGAAGGCAGACTGACCAGGCTTCGAACAACGCTTTATTAATCGGATTACGTGCACGTTGATCTCTACCTTTCGGCTTTCTGAAGGCATTTTTTCCGAAGACCGCTTCTGCCTTAATCATCGCGTCTTTAAAAGCTTTCGATATTTGCGCAAGTTCATTATCCGACATCTGGTTAATTTTAACCATTGTATCACCAAGAAAATAATCAAAGTCACGCTTTTGATATTCATAATAAGGAGTCAGATAAAAAGCAAAAAAACGAATGACGCACTCCCGGTCATCCATCCGAGCAGGCGATACAGAATTGCTCGTAGCTTTTCGAAATTCCAGAGAAGATGCCAGTTCTTTCAGTAATTCCGTTGATTTACCCCGGTACAAACAATGACGAATTTCCTGAGCATTAAGAAACACTCCGCCGGTATTGATTCTCCTGAAAATAGTAAACTTTGCCTCAGGAGGAGTCTCCGGTCTGATAATGTACAGAAAAAGAGGCGTTTCCTCAATCCTTCTTTGATAGCTCCGCGGCAACTGACTAAATTTCTTATCTTTTAGTTCTTCAAGAAATTCCAGTCCCTGGAGGGCAAATTTTTCCTCATTGACATAACGATGCAAAGTAGATAAACGCTGCAACCCGTCAATAATTAACCATTCATCATCGTTGGTAGCGTCCATATAAAAACTGGGTAAAGGAATCCGGATTAAGATTGATTCAATAAGCCTGCTTTGCCGGGTTTCATCCCAAACCAGGTTCCTTTGAAAATCAGGTTCGAGGTTAATTTCTTTGTTACTTATCTTCCGCAATACTTGAAATACAGTCATCTCCTGGCGAACCACATTAATCCGGCCCGGGTCATAAGGTTGTTTTATACTCTCCGAACCAATAATATCCTCTTTTTCAACACCGGTATCGTTTATTCTTTGCTCCATATTTTCATCACTCACTATCATAATTGACCTCCGGCACCTTTGCTTTTCTCCGACGATGCTCACTGTTTTCAGACCAGAATACAGGCAAACCGGTTTCTTTCGGTAAAGATCTTACCACATCTTTAAGAAACAGGAAAAGTATTTTCTGGCCGAATCCAAAGATGAAATTGAGCTTACCCTTTTTGAGCAGGTAAAAATCTGTTCAACCTGGAGGTAGATCTGGTGTTCTGGGGCACACCTATTTTCTAAGGAAAAGGGCCAAAGGGCCTGACCGAAAAGGGTTAATCCAAAGATCACTGCTCCCTCGGACCGGATCCAGATCCTGGTCGGGATGCTGATGGCCAAAGAGGAAATCCCGGTAGCCACAAAGTTTTCCCGTGGACACCGCCAACATCAAGCCCTTTAAATAAGCGCTCCGGGATACCAGAAACGCTTATTAAGCCCAAGAATTACCTGATAACCACCATATCCAAATCCAAACCCTGGCGCTGTATCTCAAGCTCCTTTGATTGTCGTATGGCAACCACCGGAATATCCAGGTGAAACGGGAAAGCTGAAGGTATTTGTAATAATTGTTGAAGCGGCATTATCGGGGTTGGTTCTGAACGCAACAGGGCTTCCAAAAACCATAATTGAACATCTTCACTGGTGGTTTCCTTCTTTGCGGCAGGGACATAAATACCCTTCGTAGACGTGTCCTCGAGAACACCCCAGTCCACCATTGAACGAACTACCCGCTGGCAGGCCCGTCGCACTGTTGCCCTCTCCCCCCAGCACTCCGCTAAACGACGGGAAATTTGTTGCAAAGAAACTTCATTCTGAAGCGTCAATAGACGGCCGATTATCGTCGCTATGTCCCGGAAAAATGGATAGGCCAACAGCATCATACCCCAGTGCAGCCAGAGGCGCGTCGCGGGGTCGCTTTCGAGTAAAATTTTTAGGGCCCTGCCTTGTAATAATTGGTGCTCATCTGGTACCCTTGCCCATATACGAGTTAATACTGTAACAGTTTTCCTTCGAGCCTCCTTATTTTTGTATTCCGTACTTAAAAGCTCGTTAAGGTATTTGCGTACTTCATCTGCGTTTCCTTCCGTTCCCGCTTTCCAGGCCGTAGCATCCAGCCACTCTAGTTTAATACGTCTGTCGAAACCTATATTTGAATTCATCATCAATGCTCCTCCCAAATTCTCACAAAGGGGACGATAACTTCTTCCAAAGATATTCCGCCATGGCTTATTACTTCTTCCCTCTCGGAAACAAAAGCGGACCGTCCCCTGGCCAGCAACACGTAACAGTCCGCAGGCAAACCAAACCCCGGCCAGGGTAAAGCGTTTTCAACTTTCTCCTGCACCTGCCGTCGAAAAGCTTCGTTATCATAAATCCTGGCCCGCTCGCCTCGGGTCTCAGCCAGGATTCCATCCGGCAAACGTCCTTCCCCCGTGGCCGCAATATTGCCATGATCCGAAGTCAGGAAAACGTCAAATTCGTTTGTAAGCAGATACTCTACGAGCTCCATCAGGTAGCCCTGTTCCGCCCATAATCGGACTTGCTGGTGCATACCGGCGGTACCCAACTCCATGCCATGCATAATCCTGTCTACCTTGTCAATAACCAGCCCGATAATCTCCAGCTGCGGGCTCAAAGCTTCCTCAATTTCGTTCACCGGCTCGCTGCCTGAAGCCTTGCGGTAAAAAATGCTGCCCCTCTTAACCCCGCAATCCTCCCAAAATTTGCGCCAGTGCCGTTCCTCCTTTTGGGTTGTGGTTAGGGAATCTTTAAAATAAAGGGGTGGCTCCGCCGCGAAAAGCGCCTGCCGCGAGATGGAGGTCAAAGTCGGCACCCAGGCAAAAACCTGGCTTTCCTCAAACCTCCACTTCCGCCGCTTTTCCGCCAGAACACGACGCATAATCAGCCACTGGTCCAGCGCTAAACCGTCCATTACCACCAGTGCAGTCTTCCTCGCTCCCCCTCTGGATCGCCGGTAAGCCAGATAGCGTGGTATGTGATGCAACACCACCGGCCTGGATGTATAAGGAAGGTTAACTAACGAACCGTAGCGCCTTATCATCCAGCTTGCAAATCTTTCTTCAATCGTTTCATGCAGTTCTTCGATTTTCGCTTTGCCACCAGTCTTCACGTCCCCGGTTAGTTCGTCGTTGAGAACAAGCATTTCTGCCCACAACACGGCCAATCGTTGCCAATCCCTGTAGGTGGCCGTCTCTTCCGGAAGGTCCTTCTTGATTTTTTCTAACAGCCCCTCGAGTCTCTTCCTATCTTCACTCCGTTTATCGAAAAGAACACCTGCTTTCGCCCACTCAGGTAAGGCTTCAGGCCCTGCAACCGGGACAGGTTGTAAATGTCCTTCCAAGAAAAGATCGTCTATGTAGACCCGTATATCGTAATGGTCAAAGGGAACTTCCTCAAAGATACCTCCTCCTGCCAGGCTCTTAAGAAATTGATTCCACTTCGTCTGAAGAAAAGCAAAAAAGGCTTCCCTGCTTGAGACAATATCTTCCAGAGGCCAGCTTTGAAAAATGGTCTTCTTCCTTAGAGATTTAACAAGAAATTCATCCAGCATCGGGGGTACGCTAACCATGTTGCAGTGGCGCGACAGCAGCATTTTTAACAGTTCCACCGGCGAATTTATGAGTTCGGGTACTATTCCAAAAACATGCTTTAAAATAAATTCCTTGGTTGTTCTTTCGCCCAACTCACCGCCATAGTATTCTGAATAAGCCCTATAAAGCCTGTCAAGGTAAAATCTTTCAAGAGACGCAACTACAGGATAGCTGAGCTTGGGGAAAATATCAGCCAGAGTGAAGGAAAGCTTGCGCCCTGCTTTCCATATATCGTAAGGCAGGCGGCGTAATTCCTGCTCATTGCCTCGTACCACCACTATTAATTCAGCCGCCTCACCTTGATCCCACCTGCAGCGGTACTTAGATTCGTAGGCATAACGAAAGGCAACGGGATCGCCAAAAGATATTAGCTCAAATCCCATTTCCCCAAGGGCCGTAAGAATATCTTCTTCAAGCAGCAAACCATCGGGATCCGCCGCTAAAGTGAGACGCGATATATTCGGCTGAAAATGTTGAAGGATGATATCGCGCCAGTTCATGGTCATTCTCCTTCTACATATACAATCGTAACTGCACTTAATTCGGGCAAGACTCTTTCTCTTTCCTGTAAGCGCAGCGTCCAATCTCTTTCCTCGCATTCCAGTTCTGCCAGGCGGTGCTGCCTTACAGCAGGCAGCCCTATCCTCATAATGGCTTCCCGGCGGGCGCGGAACGCGTACAAACCTTTTTCCCGTTCCTTCTGGAGAAGCTCTTGATATTTGCTCTTCAGTTCAAGGTAATGATTTTGTCCGTAGTTTACGGCCAGCTCCTCAAGCTCTGCAAAGATTTCCCGGGATTTTTCCCCTTGAATGGTGCCATCCATCCCGATGGAAGTTTGCTCCGAGAGCAGCATATCCCATATCCTCCTGGCGGTAGGCAGCAGTACTCTACCGTCTTTATGCTGGAACAGGGGCAGAATCCGAATATTGCGCATGCTCCCGGCAAGAAGAGATATTCGCCATAAAGACCAGTAACCGCAGATTTCGTGGGATAAACCTTTAAGCCTGATCCTGGGGATGGGCTGACCGGCCACCACCCGCGGCAGTCTATTTACCAGCCCTCGTACCCTTGGCTCTTCTAAGCTTAAATAAGACATATGATAATTCTCTGCTTCCTGACGGGAGAAAACCACGTTATTCATAACAGAGCCGTCAGGCCATGTCAGGTCGTAACCCACCAGTTTACGCTTTACTGTACCGCCTTCACCCTGCAAGAAATTAATAACCATACGTTCAACCCAGTATGGTAATGGGTGCTCTGAGATTTTCTCCGCAAGCCCTGCATCGATCTGTTCTTCCTGTCCCAGGAGTTGCGTGGCCGCAGTTATCTCTAGCACACGTTCCCGAAGAGAAGCTCCCAGCCGCTCAATGTGTGCTTGAACCTCTTCCGGGTTCAGGATGGCCTCTTTATACAAATTCTCAAATTCCGCCGCAACTTCAGCGGAATCAAGAACATCACCCATCTTATCTACTCCGAATTCTGCTAAAATAGTGGCCAATTTTTCTTCAAGGACTTCCTGGACCCGGAACTCAACGGTATTCTGGAGAATAAAATTCAGCGCCCTCACCGGGTATTTTTGACCGATACGGTCTACCCGGCCAATGCGCTGTTCCAGGCGCATCGGGTTCCACGGCAAATCGTAGTTAATAACTACGTGACAAAACTGCAGGTTTAAGCCCTCACCACCGGCATCGGTAGAAATAAGCACCCGGGCAGGGCCGGCAAACTCCTGCTGGACTCTACGCCGTTCCTCCAGCCCCATCGACCCGTTCAGGGATACCACACTGAAACCTCTTTGTTCCAGGAACTCCTTGAGCATTTCCTGGGTCGGAATAAACTCGGTAAAAATAAGAAACTTAAGCTCCGGATTATTCTCCTCGGCCTGCAGGCGATACAGCCATTCCAATAACTCCTCCGCCCGGGCATCAGGCTGCAGGGCCTCGCACTGCCGCGCCAGACTGAGCAACCGGTTAACTTCTTCGCGTTCATTGGCAAAGGCCAGCAGGCGCTTTTTAAGAATTTGCTCAAGCTGCTCCTGTCCATCGAGGTCCCACCAGTCTTCCCCCGGCTCCATTTCTTCGTTATTAAGAAACTGAAGGGGCACTTCCTGTTCAATTATTTCCAATCTCCGTTCCAGCGCCGTCCGGATTGCCCTGGTACTGCTGGCCACCAGGCGCTGCATGAGAACCATCAAAAAGCCGATGTAGTTCCGTTTTTCTTTTAAAGCCTGGTTGTACCCATGGCGCACATACTCTGTGACTGCCTCGTAAAGTTCCCGCTGTTTTTGGTGCCGGGCCTGCCAGCCAACCGGGATAAGCAGAGTTATACGCGGTTTAAAAAGCGGGTTGCCACGGGCGTCAACGGCCTTTCGTTTTTCGGTACGGATGACATAGGGAGCCACCCGTTCCCGCTTCACCGAATCAATGTTGGGAAAGGCCTCCTTATCCAGGAGGGCAACAAGCCGGTAAAAAGCTTCGGTTTTCCCCTGGTGGGGCGTAGCGGTAAGAAGGAGGAGATACGGAGCCGCTTCAGCCAGGCCTTCACCAAGGCGATAGCGGGCAACAGTATCTGTGCTGCCGGCAATTCTATGGGCTTCATCCACTATTATTAGATCCCATCCTGCAGAGATAAGGTTTTCAAAGCGCTCACGGTTATAGCGGCTTACCTGTTCGCTGGTCCAGCCCCGCCGCGATTGAACAGGTTTAACGGCATCCATGGGAACCACGACCTGGTCAAACCGCCGCCAGACATTGGCGTCTCCCTCGAGGTATGACAGAGCCGTAACCTCCGCGGGCATTATGAGGTGAAACCTTTCGCGGAAGCGGGTCTCCATTTCCTGCACCCACTGGGTAACCAATCCCCTGGGCGCCACCACCAGCGTCCTTCTCACCAGGCCCCTGAGCTTTAGTTCCCGCATGATGAGCCCGGCCTCGATGGTCTTGCCGAGCCCCACCTCGTCAGCCAGGAGAAAACGGACCCTGTTACCGGAAATCGCCCGGGAAAGGGCGTAGATCTGGTGGGGAAGGAGAGTTACACTCCCCTCCAGCGGTGCCAGCAGCACATCGGGCTGCGCCAGGCTTTCCGCGCTCCTTGCTGCGGAAACTGTATAGATCAATCTTTCCCGGCTGTACCCCTCAGACCGGGTTATGGGCGATAATTCATTCCCCGAAAGGCGGACGATAGAATCCCTGCCCGGTACCCAGACGCGGTAGACCGTCTGATCCCATAAATTGACGGCTTCGATTATTCGCACCGGTTCACGATATTCCCGGCTCCAGGCCCAGTCGCCCGGACGCCACAACACATCATGCCGCAAAGTTTACACCTCACCGGCCACAAGTTTTATCCTCCAGCCGCGTCAGGAACTTGTCATTAAAATGAGGCTGATTGAAAGCTAAGTTAGGTAGCTTCTCCGTAAGTAAACTATTTTATAGAAACGAATTTCCTGGGATAATGGTACATTGCTTTAATTTAAAGAAGTAGATTTAAAGACAGCCTAATAACTTTTCTACGAATTCTATTACGTACCCCCGATTTAATCTATCATGGCAATACTGATTGGTGTAATTTCGCAGGCAGCCATAGCAGCTGGTATCAGCTCGTTTGCCACCACATTCACATTTGGATACTATCTCTAACGTCCGGCGCAAAACATCCATGAAACTTTCTTTTTCTGCAATCCTCTTAACATGACCTGCCCCGCCGGGTACATCATCAAACAGCACCAGGGCAGGACTGTGGGGATTGCCCGCATAAGGGTATAAAGTGCCATCAACATCCTGTCGTTCGATCTCCAATGCGTTGCAAGCCCCCTCCAGCAACCCATATAACAAAGAATCCCAGAAGCCTGTGCGTCTGTCATCGTAATCTGGTAACCACAGCATTAGAATATCGGTTTTAAATTCGTAACCCAATGAATAGCGATCAGCTCGGCCTTTACAGTCTTTTCCCCAAGGTGTTTTATGAGAAGGCAAAGGTTTCCCTGTATTAACCTCAGCATAACCACAGAATTGACAGATCTTAAAACCTCTCTTCCCGGCGCTGTTTATTACTGCCAGCTTGCCTTCGCCAGCCTGTATCTTGAGATTAAAAGCACCCAGGTTCAAAGTGATTTCCTCTTCCATCCTTCCTTCCTGAGCAAAGTACTTCCGGGTGGTGTAAGTTTTTTGAGGTTTTGACATGGTAGGTGCCATAGGCTTGTCGGCGATAAAACCAAATTCAGGGGTAATAAATATCCCACGCTGGTTACCTATTTTCTCGCCACAAATACATGTATCCATAACCGACTGTTTATCCGCTATGTCACTTTGGTAGTAACCACAATGATCACAAATGGCATACATATATTTTACAGGTTCCCGGTCCGGGAGCTTTTTCAGGTACCTGCTGGTCCATAACTTGCCCCCTGCAATTACCTGACTCCCCGGTGCGTATTCGGACAACGCTACCTTGAGATCCCTGTCGAGTTCCAAACCTCTGGCTTCCTCACCATGGTGATAGATCTGCAATTCCACCACATCTACAGGAAAACCATACTTGGGAATCACATTATGCTGAGACAAAAAGTTGAGAATATAGCGCTTTTCCAGGGTATTGATAGTCTTTTGAACAGCAAGGGCTTTTTCATATCTCCCTGCATCCCTGTATTCCCTTTCGACGGCTTTTAATTCCCGCAGATCTGCCATCAGTTGCGCCTCTGCCTTGCTAAGCACTCCATCCCGCTCATGTAAAAGCTCCTCGACCCAGCTCCAATCGTCAACACCAAGCCTTTCCCACATTTTTTCGGGAATAATCCGCTTCAGGCTGGCTTTCAATTCCACGGGTCGTTTTCGTAAAAAATCCTTTAAAACCCAGGTAGCTGATTTTTCGGACTCCTTAAAGAAGGCATTGACCTGGCCAAAATACTCCGGCCATCGTTTCCAAAACATCGCCAAAGCAACTGCATACATGTGCCGCTTTATAATTTTTTCGTTGCTGATCTCGATATGCGGGGAACGAATTTCTCCCTTAATAATCCGCAGCGGGTCAGTATAGTAGGCAAAGTCATGGGAACGGCGCTGGCAAAAGGTGAGAGCAAAGGCTGTTGAGCTAGTCCTCCTGCCAGCCCGCCCGGCCCGCTGAATGTAATTGTCCGCCGTCGGTGGTACATTGCGCATAAAAACGGTTTCCAGTTCCCCCACATCAACACCCAGCTCAAAGGTAGTAGAACAGCTCAAAACATTAACCTGTCCATCATAGAACTCTTTCTGAACTCTACTAGCCCTTTCAGTAGTAAGCTGGGCAGTGTGTTCGCTGGCTTGCATTACTAAAGGCAAGGTATCAAGGTACAATTTGCGATAATGATTGTTTGCCAGTTCTTTTGCAGGGTTACATGCAACTAGCCTGCCATCGCACCTGTAGGTGGGGCAGACACCCCGAAGATTATGCACCGTTAGGCCATGGCATTTGCTGCAACGATACCAGGTCACAGAATCGTCAATCACTGCCGGGAGTATCCTCCAGTATTCCGGTTTCAGGCAATACACATCACCGTACTTTTTTGATTCATGATGGCTGGAAAAGTGAGTTTTCCACGGAGCTCTTTCACCTGCAAGCAACTTGCTCCAGATCTTGGCCAGTAGCTCTTCAACCTCTGGGCGTCTAATTCCGTTACCTATAACATCTGCCAATCGCAACAAATAATCCAGCCGGGAATTGCTACGGCCTTTAGCAGCAGGGTTCCAGCTGTAAATCCGTCCTGGAACCGACATGTTTTCTTTAAAATAATACTCTTTATTTCGGGGTGCAAAGAAGGAATCTCTAGGATCAACACAATCGGGGAAACGAACAGCACCGTTTCTCCGCACACTGTCCAATAAAACCATGATGAGAGTGGTTGCTTCGTCGGCAGTAAAGTTCCAGGGTTCTCTACAAAAAGCTTTAGGCGGGCTCCAGTTTGGCGGCGGTACCGGCATAAATCCCAGCAATCCTTGCCCCTCCAGCCCTAAGGTGCGGTCTCCGGCCATAAATTCATGCAGCACCCATTTCCAGGCTTCCGTTTCTAATTGCTGGTAACTCATTTTAGGAAATAGCTGTAGATCGCCAAGCATCTTCTTGACAAAGTCAGCTAAATCGTTAACCATCCACTGATTGGCCAGGACTTTGTCCTTGTATTTCTCCAGAGTCATAATTATCAACCGGCGCTGCAAAATCTGATTGTAAGAGGCTTGCAGGTAGCTGGCAAAATAAGCGGCGTCCTGGCGGCTGTCAGAAAAAATCAGCAGGCGACGGTTGCTTTTGTAATCGTCGGTGCCACCGGTAGTTTCCCAATCATCTTCAGCAACAATATCGGTTTTCAATTCCCCAGTCTGCTCAGGTATTTGCTGGTAGAGAGCAGTAGCCAGAACGCTGGTCACAGCCTCAGCTCCCACCACAAATCGCCTTACCACAGAACCCAGGGCATTGATACTTCCGCAGGCCGGACACCTATGGACATTTCCGTTTTTACTTGGTACTTTAATTACCGTGAAGATACATTCTTTTCCACAATCGCAAGGGGGTTCAATATTGGCAGCAGATTTCACAGACCTGCATTTTCCACACAAAAGATAGACTTCCTCCGCCGGTATTTCTTCTCCACCACCACCAACTATTTCATCTTCGTTTTCTTCGGAAACAGGCTCTTTATCCTCAAGAAGTAAAAAATATACCAGGTTGTTACTATCGTCGTAAAAGCGATTACCTGGCTGCTTGAGAAAGTCATGCTGGCCAACCTTATCCAATTCTCCCACCAGATACAGCGAATTGCACCGACGGCAGGTAGCAGCTTCAAAGACAGGATAACGGCTGCCGTTACTTTCCTCAATCCACTCCCGTCTTTCCATATACAGTCGCTTTTCGGGCAACAACGAAACATATCCACCTTCAACCGCCCGAATAAACAAATGGTACCTGGCCGGCAAAAGGGGTTGCCCGTCATTATCCAGTTTGGCTTTATTTGCCAGGTATACAAGGGCCACTAAATGACTTTGTCTGTCTTTATCACCCGGGAATAATTCGCTGGCCGCATCAGCGATAGAACACGGCTTTTTTTCCAGCATCTGTTGCAAAGTAATTACCCGGCTGTCACCGGAAAGGACCAGGTAGATAAATCTGGTCCATTCCCCACTACAGTTCTTCTGTGCTGCTTTCAAGATTTCCTCAGGGACTCCTGAACTAAGACCTTCACGCATCAAAGTGGGTATTTTATCCGGGTCTTTCCCATCAACGATCTCAACCCATCGCTGGTAAAGTTCACTGTCCGGACTGCCCCAGCTCCTTTCGGCAATAATCAGCTGTTTCTTATAACCAATTACTACATCCTGACGTGCAGGGTCACTGGCAATCCATTCAAACTTCTCGCCAAATAATCTTTCTCCAAAGACGGCCAACTGCTTAAAATCTTTTTCACTTCCTCCCAACGTAGCACTGGTACCTATGCATTGCAGGGCTCCTGGTTTGCTTTCCACAACTCTATCTTTCAGCCGCCTCAAGAGCATGGCCATTTCGATTCCTTTAGCTCCTGAATATGTATGAACTTCATCAATAACGATAAAGCGCCAATCCCGGGCATATTCACTATCAAAAAATACATGGTCTTCGGGGCGCAGTAATAAGAATTCCAGCATGGCATAATTGGTAAGCAGAATATGTGGGGGTGACTCCTTCATCCTCTCCCTGGAAAGCAATTCGTTGGACAGTAAAACTTCTTTCGGGTTCATTTGTTTGAAACGTTCAACCGCCCGATTCTCGTTCTGTTCCGTCTCTCCCGTGTAGCTTCCAAAGGTAATGTCAGGGTAATTCTTTAGCAGTTTGCGCAGCCTTTTTAACTGATCGTTGGCCAGGGCGTTCATAGGGTACAGCAACAATGCTCGTACTCCCGGTCCGAGCCGGCCTTGTTCCTTCTGCCGGAACAAATGGTTGAGGATAGGGATCAAAAATGTTTCAGTCTTTCCGCTGCCGGTACCGGTAGCTACAATAATATTTCTTTTGTCTTCCACCAGCTTTCGGATAGCAATTTCCTGATGCAAATATAAATTCCGATCCAAGGGTAATTCCGGTGTGCTCAACTTCCTGAACTCGGGAGACAGCACTCCCTGTTCTATCAGGAAATTCACTGAATTACCACTCTCAAAAGGCGGAGTAGCTTCCAAAATAGGCCCCCTGGCAAATTTTTCTGGCTTTCTCAATTCGTCAGCCAACTGCTTATGTAACCCCATATCATTGAAGGCAAAAGTTGTTTCCAGGTAATCCAGGTACCGGTTTACAATTGCATCAGTCGCTTTCAGCGGATCTAAACCCATCTTTCCCCCTCCTTACCACAACATGTATATAATCGGGGAAAATTACCTCATTTTTGCATTCTCTGTGTGCATTCTCCCAAAATAACGCCCGGCATCTTATGCAATACATTACTCCATCTCTATCTTTATCCTGCAGAAAGGGCAACCTGTTAGAATCTTCAAATTCCAAATAAAAACTTACGGGATTATAATCCAGCGCGATGGGCTTACCCTCCTGATCAGCAGTACAAACTATCCCCTGGAACCGTTCCTCGCCCTCAAATTCGGGGGAGATATGAATATCCTGGATCCAGTATTCTCTTCCTGCCGAAATCTTTTTACCCTCACACTCAAAAGCCTCTATGGTAAGCCCCATTTCTAATACATCCTGCAATCTTTCGTCCCTGGAACCAATCATAACATCTATGAAATTCTCGCTATCAGGCTCTGGCAACAGGGTTTCATCTTCACCCCATGGATCATCAACAGCAAACTGCAGTCTGTACCGACCTGCTGGCAATCGGCCCTTGGATTCAACAATTTCCACCCTGGAAACCCCATCGGGAATAAAATGTTCAATCATGCTTATTCCAGGCATATCTAGCGGCCAGAAACGAACAACCCTGTTGAAAGCTCTGCCCAGATCCTCCCATTCCAGAACAATTGTTCGTACATCATCCTGAAGCCTCTGTTCTATTTTAATCCCCGCTACCTGCCAGCGAGTCCTCACCCGAACAAGGGTAAATGGAGGAAGGCGATTATCCTCAAAAACAAGTAACAAAGTCTGAATAGCTTGGTTGCTCTCCCGGAGGGCATCACTGAATTGCCGTAGGTCAAAGACAACAAGCTCCTGCTTAATCGGGCGGGAAATAACTTGTCTGTGGTCTTCCAAAGCCAATGTAACCAACCCTGAAATAAAAGGTGGCAATCGCAGCTGAACTTCCCCCAGGTCTTCATGCCATATTTCTTCTACTTCGGACTTCCAAGTGTCAGTTTCACCTTTCCGCCAGCGAACATTTGGAATATCTACGCAAACTTCAAGTCTAAAGTTTTGCCCTTCCTGTACATAATAACATATTTCCCCACAAAGCTGTTGTTGTCGGGTATCAAATGTTGATTGTCAATAGAATTGACCCACTTTGTGCAAATAAAATTGACCCACTGGAGAACAAAAATAACCAGCATTGATCCCCCTGATGAGACGAA
>NZ_JAUSUX010000014.1 GCF_030813795.1 Desulfofundulus luciae
ACAGTATCATTTTGTCTACCACGGCTTCCAGGGTGGATCAGTTTGACAATATCACAGGGGCTAAAAATGGATCAGTTTTATAGTAGCAAATACAACATTCTGCGGGGCATCGTCAAGAAGCCGGGCACGATGTGGCTTATCATCAATCTGAGTTTCATTGCTTGAACTTAATACGAGGGGGATCTTGAAATGAGAATGTCCATTGGGATGAAAATCGGCGGCGGTTTCGTATTGCTGCTTCTTTTCATGGCTGCCGTGGCAATCCAGTCGTCGCTCATAATGGGGAATACGATCTCGAATGCCGCCAATGTCGATCAGCGGGTGGTACGCCTCAGTCTTGACTATCAGATTGTCGACGCCTACAAGGAAGCATCAAGAGACCTGCGGGCTTACCTCCTCTATGGCGACGAGAAATACTTGAACGAATACAAAAAGGATATCGAGAACACGCAGACCCTGCTGGAGAAACGACTCAACAACTGTTCTGCCCAGGCCCGGCCCAAATTGGAGGAAGTGCTCGCCAGGGTCACTGAATACGACCGTCAGCTTACCAGCAATGCAATTCCTCTGGCCAAGGAAGGCAAGTTCCAGGAAGCAGTTGCCGCAGCACAAAGCTTCGCTTCGTATGCCAACGACGCTGAAAAGATTCTGGCCGAACTGATTATGGAAAATGAACAAAAGACCGGGAACGTCGTGGATAACATGCAGGCCAGTGCTGCCCGCGGCCGCTCTCTGGTCATCCTTGTGGGCGCTTTTGCCCTGGTTGTCGGGCTCCTCATAGCAGTGTTTATAACTCGCATGATCACCCGTCCGATCCTGGCCACCGTTCGCGAAGCGGGCCGTATCGCTGAAGGTGACCTCACGGGCGAGGAACTGGTGGTGCGCACCCGGGACGAGATTGCCCGTTTAGCCGAGGCTTTCAACCGCATGCGCACAAACTTGCGCGAGATCATCGGCCAGGTAGTCCAAACGTCCAAGCAGGTGGCCGACTCGGCCTCCCAGCTCGCCACCCAGGCCGAGCAGACCGCCGCCGGGGCGAACGAGACGGCCGCCACCATGAGCGAAATGGCCTCGACCGTCGAACAGGTAACCGAAAATGTGCAGAAGGTTTCAGCGGCGGCCGAACAGGCTGCGGCCCGGGCCGCTGAAGGTGCCAGGGGTGTCGAGCGGGTTATCGGGCAGATGAAAGCCATTGAGCAAGCAAGTGCCAACGTTTCTTCCGCCATTAATGCTCTCAACCAGACCGCGGGCCAGATTACCCAGATAGTAGACCTGATCACCCAGATCGCCGACCAGACGAACCTGCTGGCCCTGAATGCCGCCATTGAAGCCGCCCGCGCCGGGGAACAGGGCCGCGGCTTCGCCGTCGTCGCCGAGGAAGTCCGCAAGCTGGCCGAGCAGTCGGCCAGCGCCGCCAAGGAGATCTACGAACTGATCACCACGGTCCAGAACGAGTCCAGGAAGGCGGTCGAAGTTATGGCCGCCGGGGCGGCGGAGGTCACGGAGGGAAGCAGCGTGATCAACGAGGTGGGGGCCAGTATCAAGGCCATCAGTCTCGCCATCGAGGATGTTGCGCGGCAGGTCCAGGAGGTGGCCGCCGCTGCGGAAGAAATGTCGGCTGGCGTGCAGAATGTTGCCGGGACAACAGAAGAGCAGACGTCGGCGATGGAGGAAGTCTCTGCCTCTACCGAAGAGCTTACCGCGCTGGCTGGCGAACTGGACAGGTTGGCCGCACGCTTCCGTGTGTAGGTGCCCCGACCGCCGGCGGGGATTGATTAAGGCAAGAGCTTTTAGGATATCGAGTAAAGGGGGCGGCTAACCCCCGTCCTCTCACACCGCCGGTCATGCGGGTCAGCGCGGATCTGGTGAAATGGGGTTGGCTGGAGCACGGCCAGGAAGCAGCTCAGGCTTGAGTTTTCCCAGGATCGACCCTTTATTACCGGGCCGTAACGGTTTTCTCAGGATGATGATGCCGTTGATATTGCCGAAAATCGCCTTAATCAGGAAGGAAAGTTAACGGTAATGTTGAAATACATCTTGAAAAAATGTTGAAATACCTCTTGAAAAGTCGCAACTTTCCGGAGGGCAAACCCGGCGAAAGCCGGGGACGCAAAGCCACAGGTCTAAAGTTCCCCGCGGGGAACCATGACGGCTGGGTTGCAAGGGGAGAAAGGAAGCCGCAGGGAAGCGTAAAATTTTTCTCCCTGCGGCTTTTCATTTTTTAAAGAAATTTTTAGAATAAATATGTTGAGGTGCTTCCATGAAATCCACATTTATCCATGCTGCCCGGGCGTTGATGAAATTACAGGAGGTCCGGTTTAAGGTATCTTCCAGTCATTCCTGGCGCGTGGCGGCCTATGCTGCTGCGCTCGCGAAGAAATTGGGTATGACTGAAAAGGAACAGAATCATATATACCTGGCCGGGTTACTCCACGACATAGGGAAGCTGGGCATTTCCAGCGCTATCCTGCACAAGCCGGGCAAACTGACTGCCGCGGAGTGGGAGGAAATAAAAAAGCACCCTGTTTATAGTTATGAAATCCTTTCGGCCATACCGGGGATGAAAGCCATCAGCCTTATGGTCCTTTACCATCACGAAAGATATGACGGTTGCGGGTATCCGGAAGGATTGGGGGGTGAGGCCATTCCCCTGGGGGCGCGAATTCTGGCCGTGGCTGATAGTTTTGATGCCATGACTTCGGATCGGGTTTACCGGCCCAGGATGTCTATAAAAATGGCCTCAGAGGAGCTCTACCGCTGTGCTGGTACCCAATTCGACCCTCAGCTGGTGGAAGTGTTTTGCTGCCGGGTCGTGCCTGAGGGAATAGATCCTGAACTCTACCGGATCACTGTCGATATTCCTGGTGGTGTGAAGCACCTGCGAAATAACTAACCGGGGAACCGGGCCTTGCTCATACTGGAGCGATAGCTCTTAGCCGAAAAGGAGGGGCTGTTGTGAGCGAAATCATCGAAAAACGGATCGGACGCTATGAAACTCTGCTTAAGGAGATGTGGACGGCGTCGTCGAAGTACCTTGGGACGTTTTCCGTGAATCTTCTGGTGGAAAGGGTCGTATGGGAGGTTTCGCTGGAATACAAGGAAATAGAACTCCTGCAGTACGATCAAAATGGGATATCGTGTGCGAAGATGGCGGCCAGGTTGGAGGAGAACCCGGACCTGCCGGTCGAAGATATGTTTATGAAGTTTATCACCAGGTATGTAGAAATCCTGGCCAGGCTTCTCGGTTATGAAAGAGCGGAAGAGATAAAAAAGAAGCTGGACGAGGAATTTGCCGGGGATCTTTCTGCTTCCAGGGAGGAATGAAAAATGGAGAGGTTGATAACGGGCATAAAAAATCTCGATTATATTCTCGGCGGCGGCATACCCGCTTATTCGCTGAATATCATTTCTGGTTCTCCGGGCAGTGGAAAGACGATATTCGTCCAGAATATCATATTTAACAATGCCAGGAACGGCCTCAAGAGCCTGTACCTGACCACTATATCGGAATCACAGCTGAAGATGGTGAGGCATCTTCAAGATTTTGAGTTCTTCTCGGACGACCTGCTGGGGGACAGGGTTATTTACGGGGATCTGGGGGCCGTCCTGCGCAGGCAAGGCGCGAGCGAGGGCCTGGATTACCTGACTCGAATGATCAAAGAACATTTGCCGAACATAGTTGTAATCGATAGTGTCAAGGTTATAAGGGACCTCTTCCCGGACGAGAAGACCTTCAGGGCCTTTGTTTTTGAGCTGGCTGCCGTTCTATCGATATGGGAGATCACTGCATTTCTCGTCGGCGAGTACGAGGAACAGGAGCTGACGCGCCTGAGCGAGTTTGCCATCGCCGATGGGATTTTCCACCTTTACGGGCAGGAGGAAAAGCGGTTTCAAAAAAGGTACATGCGCGTCCTGAAAATGAGGGGGACCAGTTTCCAGCACGGGGAACATTTGTTTCAAATTGGTCCTGTGGGGATAGAAGTGTACCCAAGGATGAGGCCGGAGGGTGAAGAACTCCGGTACGATGTCAAGCTGGGGCGAAAGGAATTCGGGATCTGTGGACTGGACGAAATGTTGTGCGGTGGGTTGCTGGAAGGGACTATCACACTCATTTCCGGTGCCACAGGTACGGGCAAGACGATGTTTGCCCTTAAGTTCTTGCTGGAAGGGGCTGAGAAAGGCGAAAAGGGGGTATTCCTTTCTTTTGAAGAGCCTGTAGATCAACTTCAGAATACTGCCCGCTGTCTGGGCTGGGAGATAGATAAATATCTGGCAGAGGGCCAGCTGGAGATCAAGTTTATTTCCCCCGTAGAACTGGACGTGGATAAACACGCTTTCGAGATACTGGACATGATTGGGGAAAAAAAGGTGGAGAGGTTTGTCATCGACAGCATCTCCTCTTTTGAAAGCAGCGTTACCGATATACAAAAGTACAGGGATTATCTCTGGGCGATAGGACAGCAACTCAGGAGGCGGCACGTAACCACTATTTTTACGGTGCTCAACGAAGACCTCTTTTCGCCCCTGGTGGTATCCAGAGCGCAATTATCCCTGATCACCGATAATATAATCATACTGCGGTACGTGGAGGATAATTCCAGCATCAGAAAAGTTCTTGGAATCCTGAAAACCCGTGGAAGCAACCACGACAACTCCCTGAGGGAGTACGAGATCTCTCCAGAGGGGATAAACGTCCTCGGCAGGTTGGCCAAAGCAGACATGCTAAAATGAGGTGTTACTTAGTGCACACGAACCTTTTACTCAGCGTCCCGGTAAGGTACTGGCAGGATTTTCAGGATACGCTGGCCAGGGCCACGAACGCGAACATCTACATCTTTGACGCGAACGGCGCTCCTTTTTCCCGGTTCAGTTTGCCGGCTGAATTATGCCAGGAGGTGAATAAAGGGAGGGAGCTCCGTAACGAAAAGTGCATCGATTTTTACAAGCTTGCCTGCGGTTCGTTAGAAGAGAAAGACATGCTTACCTGTCCTTATGGACTTAAGCTCTGCGCGTACCGCCTGGGCAGCTATGCCCAGAGGATAGGTTATCTCATGGTTGCCCCTTCCAGGCACACGACCCTGGGGGAACGCGAGGAAGAAATTGCCTTCATTACGAAAGCGCATAACATTTACCGGACGATCAATGAGGTTTTCAGCGCCATTTTAGAAAAGAACCTGTTAGGGTTGCGTAGACTGGAGTTGAACAGCATCTACGAGATCAGCCGCCTTATGACCTCGATCGTTGAGCTGGACAGGGTTCTGGAACTTATAACTAATTCGTTGATCATAATTTATCAAGCCGACTTGTGCTTTGTCGGCCTCAGGGAAGGTGATAAAATCAGGGTGGCCCAGGGGAAAGGCGTTAACGGCAGCCAGTTGATCGGGAAGGAATGGCCCCTGGTCCACCCGTTGATTGAGCGGATTTTTTCAAAAGTTGAGCCGTCTTCTTTGAGTATTGAGGAGCTGAGGGTTTTACCGGGCTTTACCGGTACAGAGGCTGCTCCCGGAACTGAAATCATGGTTTATCCCCTCTGGACTGCTCTGGGAATTGTCGGGTTGCTGGGTATAGCGGCCCCTGTTTCCCTGGGTGACAACGGCAGTAAAAACCTGCAGATATATATAAACTTCGCCACGGTAGCCCTGGCCAATGCGACTCTCATACGCCGCCTGGAAAGAGAAGCCGAAACCGACTACCTGACCGGTTTTCTTAACAGGCGCGTTCTGCGGGATGTACTGGCTGCCGAACTCCAGAGGGCAGCGAGGTACGGTTACCACCTGTCGGTTATTTTCCTGGACATAGATGACTTCAAGGCCTATAACGACACTTTCGGGCACCTGGCCGGCGATGTGGTGCTGCAGAAGACGGCAGAGTTAATAAAAAACTCCATCAGGACTACGGATATTGCGTGCCGTTACGGGGGCGAAGAGTTTATAATCATTCTCCCGGGAACAAAAGGGGGAGATGCTGCGAAAGTGGCAGAAAGAATACGTAAATCTATCGAGACTTACCCTTTCCCGCACCGCCGGATTACGGCAAGCCTGGGTGTGGCCCAGGCGAAAAAAAACGATTCTGTCGACTCGCTGCTTGCAAGGGCGGATCAAGCCTGCTATCAGGCAAAGGAACGAGGGAAAAACCACCTCTGCCTGGACCCATCGTAACACTTTTTGGAGATCGGGCCGGCTCACTTTCTGGCTTCCGGCCTCTTTCACCAAAAATTAAAGCGCCGGCAAAGAAGGGAGAATGTCTACCTGTCCCCGCAGGCCCTTCCCTTTGCCGGGAAAAGCTTTACGGACAGGCTGGTACGGCTGGAGGAGCAGGTTAGCACCCCCGGCTGGTGGGGCGGGAGTTATACCAGCCCCAGCGCCCGCACTGTCTGCGCCACCGCAAAGCAAACCAGGCCGGCAACGGCCAGGGGAATAACCGCCGCCCAAACCGCCCACCTGATGCTTTTTGTTTCCCTCTGAATGGTGAACAGAGTGGTGCCGCAGGGAAAGTGCAGCAGGGAAAAGAGCATGGTGCACAATGCGGTCAGCCACGTCCAGCCGTGTCCGTGAACCAGAATGTTTTGCAGAATGGTTAAGCTGTCTATTTCCACCATAGTTCCAGCGGATAAGTAGCCCATAAGGAGAATGGGCAGGACAATTTCATTGGCCGGGAGGCCCAGGATGAAGGCCAGCAGGATGAAGCCGTCCAAACCCAGGGCCCGCCCTAGGGGTTCCAGCAAACCCGCTCCCCGGGCAAGCAGGCTCTGTCCTTCAAAGCTGATGTTGGCCAGGACCCATATCAGGGCTCCCGCCGGGGCGGCTATAGTGACCGCCCGGGCCAGGACGAAGAGCGTGCGGTCCAGTACGGAGCGGACCAGCACCCGGCCCACCTGGGGCGGGCGCAATGGCGGCAGTTCCAGCGTAAAGGTGGTAGGCACCCCTTTAAGGATGGTTCTTGAAAGGAGCCACGAGGTAAGCAAGGTAATCAATATCCCCGCCAGAATAAGCCCTGCTACGGTAAAGGAAGCAGCCAGAGAGTTGAAACCCGGGGCTGCCGCCGGGCCAACGAATATGGAGGCCAGGGCTATCAGGGTGGGAAAACGGCCGTTGCAGGGGACGAAGTTATTGGTCAGCGTTCCAGAACTGCAACGAGAGGGACTGGGGGCGGTATTTTTCGCGCGGGTACCTGTTCGCTGAAGAGGAACCGCCGCGGCCCCACCTTTAGAAAAGGGAAACCGCAGCGGTCAATAATCGGTCATTAAACCTTTTGATCAGCTCGTTCATTTTCTGCGCTACTCACGTGCCGTTTAGTTCGTCCGTCAACGGCAATTTTCAGCTCGTCCAGCCTGTTCAACATGGCTTCCCACGACACCTGGAAAAGGTCTTTCAGTTCCCCCACTTCTCTCATATTCAATACCGGCGAGTCAATTGCACTGTACATCCACTCTTTTGGCATCAGCAATTCAGATACGAATATGTCGCACTCCCGGTCCAGCATGAGCCAATTGCGATGTTCGGAAGTAGAGATGAATAGGCCGTTTTAGGGCAGTGGCAAAAATATTTTACCCCGGCACGGATCAGGATTTATGCGGGTTGCGGGCATGGGCAGGGAGCGTTTTAGCAAAATTGACCCCAAAGAAGAAAAACAGAGGAATAGTGAAAAAGGAGGAGAAATAAGAAGGGAACCCTCCTTTTCTGGCGAATTCTTTTTTATATCCCCAAAAAAAGAACCAGAGGAGGTTTCCCTTATGGCTATTATACCACAACAACGACTTTTTGGGTGGCGGGGGAATGTGCTTCTCGATATCCTTTTTCTTCCCGCCAGGTTTTTGTCCTTATCCTTTTGGACCATTCGCTTTACGTGGCATTTGGGGCTGCTCCATAAACTGTTCATCTACCTTTTCCCACTGTCTTTTTTCCTTTACGAAGTGGGGACCAGATGGCAGGAATGTCCTTACGGCCCGTCGCCCCACGGGTACGTGTACTCCACCTCGTGGCTCGAACTCTCGGCCGCCTGGGAACATTTTTGGGCCACCGGTGGTCATGTGGAGGAGTTGCTTGGCACCGTTCTGTTCTTCCTTCTGCTTCTCGGTGGTGCGGAATTTTTCCTGCCCGCTTTTTCGGCTACTATCGTCCGTGCGACCGGCAGGCAGGTTCTGTCCCCGCTGACTTACTTCAACTGGCTGGAGTTCTGCTTTGTCTGGTTACCGATGCTGGCGAGCTATACGCTGGCCTCGTGCTTTGCGGCAATCCTTGTCAGGGAATTCGCTGCCAGCTTTGCTTCGGCAATTATGTGGGTATTGGGGTACGTGCTTTTATCGACGCTCTGGTTCGCGTTCAGGGAGTATTGCTGGCATGCCGGACTCTGGTGGCGTTTCATCACAGTTTGAACCGCTTTCCCTTAGCCGTTTAAAGGGGGGGCATACTACGGAACGATTTGCCGCGGAACTCGCCGACCGGGCCTTATACTTCGGGCTGGGCCTGCTCGCTTATGCCGTTTTTCGCTCGGTCATTATTTTAACCATTGCGACCGCATACAGCTTTTGGGAACTATTCAGAAGCAGGGGTTGTTAGTGAATGTCGATTGAATTTCCTGTCATCATCGCTGCCATCGTAGCTCTTGCGGCGGCTTATACGGACGCCAGGTGGGAAATGACCATCCCCAACTAGTTGACGTACCCGACCGCTCTCGGCGGGTTGTTCCTGGATTTGTGGCTGGGAAGGTATGATTATATCGTTGGTGCCCTGGTAGTGTTCGTGGCCATGTTTTTATGCTGGATATTCGGCTGGATAGGGGGCGGGGACATGAAACTTGCCCCAGGGCTGGCGCTCTTCCTTGGTCCCCTGCCGGTGCTGTACGGGGTGGCCTTGGCGTCTGCCATCTTCGCCATATGGGGCGGCCTTAAAGCCTGGCGCGGTACGGGCCGGCCGGCGGCCTTCCTGATGGTCCTGGTGGGGAGAATGCCCGGCGGGGCTGTGCCCCTGGCGGTGTTGATGGGTTCGCTGGCGGTGGGGTTGAAAGTGCTGGGGGTATGAGAAAATAGGTTTTTGAACCGGAGGTGGTCTTTTTTTTGTGGTACCAGGAAAACTGCTTGCGGGGCTGTTAAAATTGCGGAAAACAATTTATAATCAACTAAAGGGCCGGTGATGATATTGCAGGAATACGACCTTATTATCAAAGCTCTGGTTGAACGGTACTCACCCCACTTTGTCCAGTTGGTGCGGGGAATACCTGCGGATAGGGTTGAGCGATTGGAAAAAGAGGCCGTAGTGGTGAAGCGGGAGTCGGACGTGCTGCTGAATGTCTGTGAGGACGGGTATGAATATATAATGCTTATTGAAATCCAGACCCGTCCGGACAGGGAAATGCCCCTGCGGTTGCTGGAGTACACGGCGATGCAACACCGGGAATACAGGAAGCCCGTGTACCCGGTGGTGCTCAATCTGACGGGCCGGCCGCAGGAAGACGGATACGGTTTTGACTGCCTTGACCTGACGGTGGTGGCCTTCAGCTACCGGGTGATCAACCTGGCCGACTTGCCGGCCGAGGAAGTTTTAAGGTACGGGCCGGTAGGGATTGTACCCCTGGTGCCGCTGATGCGGCGGCAATTGTCGGACGAAGAGCTGATGGCCCGTTGCGCGAGACGCATAAGGGAAGCCCCGGCGGAATGGGTGCCTGACCTGTACGTCGGCCTGGCACTGTTCGCTCATCTGGGGAAAATTCCAGACGAGGTAATTCTTAAGAACATCGAGGTGAGCAAGATGGAAGCGTCCCCGCTGTTTGAAGGAATCAGGCAAAAGTGGGTTAATGAAGGGATTCAGAAAGGGATACAAGAAGGGATTCAGAAAGGGTCAAGAGAAGACCGTATCGAAGCAATTCTCGAAGTTTTAGAAGAAAACACCGGGCGATACCCGGGTGAACTGGCGGTAAAACTGCGGGCGATTGAGGACATGAATACGCTGAAAATGCTTTTCCGCCGCGCAGTAAGGGTGAAAAACCTGGAGGAGTTTCAAGCTGTTCTAAGTGACGTTCTCCCTTCAGCAAACTGAAAAGTGTGCTGAGGTGAGCAGGATGAAAGCGTCCCCGCTGTTTGAAGGGATCAGGCAAAAGTGGGTTGCACAAGGAGAACAACAAGGCTTACAAAATGCCATACTTGACGCGCTGGAGGAAAACCTGGGCGGTTACTCCGAAGACGTGGCCGAACAGGTAAGGGAAGTCAAGGATGTGACCGTATTGAAAAAACTTCTTCGCAGTGCGGTGAAAGCGAAAACTATTGCTGAATTTGCTTTTGTCCTCAAAAGGTTGCCACAAGAATTAACGGTTTGCGAGTACCAAACAGGCGGACGGCTGTTTTTTTGTAGGTGCGTTGCAGAGTCCCTTGTCCAAGCCGACAGCACTTGCTAAAATAAGACAAGGAATACCATAACTGCGGGCCTCACCTGCCGGGGGAGATTCTTCTCCGAAGGGGGGTGAGGCGGGGATGATTACCGCACAAGACGTAATACAGATCGTGCAGGCAACCATCCAATTGCTCACCCTCGTGGTGCTCATCACCTACCGCAGGGATTAAGGTAAAAACCCTCTAAACTGCTGGCACAGTTTAGAGGGCAACCGAAAAACCTCGGCAGGTCGAGGTCTCCACGCCGTGTGTTATGGTATTCCTGCTTTTAATCTAACATATAGTCTCAATAATGTCAAGGAAGTAGACTGCCCGGCCCTGCCGGGCTTTTTCTATTTTTGGGGCTGCTTTTGCTCTGCCCGTGCTATAATATTCCATAAGGTGGTGGTTCCTGGAACAAAAGTTTTCGTTCATGCGTCGAATATATATAAAAGGTGGTAAGCATGTACAAATGGCAACGCATCAAAGCACTAGCATGCCCAGGGGGTCAGCATCAGGAAAATAGCTCGGACACTGGGTGTATCCAGGAATACCGTCAGGAAGTACCTTAAAGAGGCTAATCCGACACAGTTTAAAGCCAGGGAGTATGAAAAACAACTGGACCGATACCGGGAAGAAATCCAGGGCAAAGATGATGCGCAAAAGCCTGCAGCAAATGGCCACCAAAGACTGCTTTCCTTTCAGTGGGCTGTTGGGCCTGGTGGTGTAGTAGTGGTAGAATATCGAAAATTTCTGCGTTCTGGCCACTATAACCAGGGCTACCCGGAAGAGCGCGCAGCTCAGCTTTGCTCTGCCCCGCTTGCTGATGCGGGTCCTTCCATTGTGGATACCTGAACTGTTTTCCACCAGGTTCAGACCGGCCAGCTTTATTAACTGCCTGGCATTGCGGTAGTTGTTCAGGTCGCCCACTTCGGAAAACTATAGTGGCCACTTGTAGTATGTTCATTCCCGGAATGTTGAGCAGGTACCCGGCATAAGGGATTTCCCTCAACAGTTCTGCCAGGCGGGCCTCAACTAGCTCGCATTCCTTTATGGTATTCTGGAATGGGAACGGCTTGTGCAGTCCCTCCCCCCGGAAATTGATCATTTGGGCGTAGTGGGTATGCTTGGATACGTCTACACCCACAATTAAGGTTTCAGGTGTGATCATGGCAAGCTTCTGGGAAAGGGGATTGTACATCGCTGATCCCTCCTGGTATTGGTGGTTTTGGGTTTTGGCATTTACACCATTCCAGGATTTTTTCTTTCCCTTTTCTCTGGGATGTCTCCCTGTTGTACCTGCCTGAAGTCGGAGGAATCGTTCTCGCTCGGGTTATCAGGATCCTCCAACGGATTTTCTTGCCACACCAGGTCGAGATACTCCTCCGGCGTCTCCTTGAGCCGGCAGTGGACCTCTCCTGGCACAGCCAGACAACCTGCCGGAAGAACTGCTCGTAAACCTTTCTCCCGAAGCGGCCCGCGCCTTGGAAAGGATGCTGTGGTCAGGAGGCATTTCGTCCAGATCATATCCCAAAAACCAATCAGGTTGAGACGGCACTTTTCGACCAACTTCCTCTCACTTGTTATCCCGTATAGGCAACCGAGGAGGGCAACTCCTGAAGAATCACTACTGGGTCCACAGACGGCACGCCGGTGTGGCTGTAAAAAGGGCGTACATAGTCACGGATGAAACTGGAGTCGGTGACCCTGTTGATCTCGCGGAGAATGTGGTTCTTGGGCACGCGCTCGTCGAGGCTGAATTGGTAGGAGATCTTAGGTTGGTGTACCTGGTAGCCCATCAAGGTGCATCACTCCATGTTTTGCATTTTATGAAAGATAATTCTACATGACCCTAAAAATCCTTCACGCTTATGGAGTTTGGCAGCAGGCCCATGACTATAAATGGGGATTACTCGGTGATCATAATTGCTCCGTTTTAGATTTCCACCTACAATGGCAACTTTTTAGTTGGCAAATTTAGTTTGAGTAGGCAAGTAAGTAGTTAGGTAAAGGAGGAAAAATGTTGTCGGTGGAGAAAAATAGGGGTTAAAATATTAGAAAGGGGTGGAAGTTAGTGCAAAGGATAAAGCTGGCATTGCTCGTTACCCTTTTGGTTGGTCTTCTGGTGGCAGGCTCAGGTTGTGGAAAAACTTCTTCGCAGGGCGAAATGATGGGGTTTTCAGAGGTGGCTAAGATGATGAGCACCAAGCCGGAGGAAATGTCAAAAATTATGGCCACCCAAGAAAACCGGGAAAGTATGATCAATATCATGAGTACACCGCACATGCAGTCAGCGATGATGAGCATGATGCACTCACCTCAAATGCAAAAAACCATGATAAAAATTATGAGTTCTCCGGAAACAAGGGCAGATATGGTGAAGATAATGTCTGACCCTGCTATGAGGCAGGCTATGATCGATATCATGGCTGACCCGGCCATGAAAGAAACCCTTTTGGCTATGATGCAAGATCAGAGAATAAAGTCAATGCTCAATCAGGGTAATAAACAATAGCCCCGAAAACCCAACCCTTAATGGGTTGGTTTTTTTTGGGGTACCCGCCATAGGCGTTAACTTTGTGGTGAAAGTCCACTGCAGGCGAGGGAGTTAGTACGAGCCTGCCAGCCAAAGGCAAGGGTGTCCATCGTGAGGTGAAATCCGAAGGAAGCCGGAGGCAAAACCACGGCCCGAGGCATACGAACCCCATGAGGCTGTGTCGCCTGGGTGAGCCGGCAAAGCACAGCGAAAACCCAGGTTGCCAAAGGGCGATGCAGTAGATGAGGCGAGCGCAGGGTGAAGGTCAGAGCGGTTTAGGCTCCAAACAAACGTAGAAATGAGCGCAGTACCGTGGGTAGTATTCCGGCCCGGAGAGCACAAGCGAGTTATAGAATTCATTCCCTCCAAAAGGAATTTGGCACTTATTGGCGAACCATTTTATGGGAAATACACCGAAATGACAGGAAATGAGGCATACAAGCATGAGCGTACCGAAAAGAGCAACTTTCCTTCTCGTGTTTCTGTTTTATTTATTTACCGCCGTACCCGCATTCGCATCTGGAAGTCTGACGGTTTTTACCATTGGTTCCCATATTTACACCGTTGACGGTCAGAAGCGCTCTATGGATGTAGCTCCATATACACAAAACGGCAGGACCTTCCTGCCGGTAAGATACGTCGCCATGGCCATCGGCATTTCTTCGGACCATATTTTATATCAAAATGGCCTAATCACACTGCTTAGAGGAGATACCGTTGTCCAATTAACCGTCGGCAGCAATGTAATGTTGGTTAACGGTAAAGCCGTCACGATGGACGTGATGGTAACCACCCTTCATGGACGAGCCATGCTTCCGGCGGCATGGGTTTGTCGGGCTTTTGGCACTATCCCCGCGTGGGACGGAGCAAATCATACCTTAACCATAAAAGAACTGGACCCCGAAAATCCTGGTAATCAAGGCGGTTCAACTGGTGCCGCGAATCCAGATAGTGGGAATAGTCCGGTTAATGCGGTTCCGTATGATATGGCGGTAATTCCGCAAAGGTCGCTGTTTAAAGTAGTTCCTTCGCTGAAATATCCTCCTTCTGTCAATACCGTGGGCAGGGATTACCAGTGGCGGTACAACGGCATCATATACCGCTGGCACGTGGAAATACCTTCAGACCTGCTTGATTGGGACCGGAAAATAAGTGGAGTGGTGGACACGTTTTACAACAGCAATGGGATTACCCAGGCAATTATGCTGTCGTCCATGTCTAATGGCTTAAAGCGGTTGGTCGCTTCCTGTTCGGAAAATGCCGGGGGAAATTTTGTTCCCTGGGTTAACGAAAGCCTTAATTATACCTACGCCGGCGTTCTGGCTGAATGCTTGTCCCAACAAGCCAGGGTAGATGGATATGATTACTTCCATACTGCCGAATTCGTCCAGAGTTTTGTCGGCGGCGCCATTTCTTACAGGGTGTCGTCTGTGCCCCAACTTCCCGCTCAAACACTGGTTGATGCCGGAAACTGTAAAGATAAGTCGATATTATTGGCCGCCATTTTAAAGAATATGGGGTATAAGGTGGCCCTGTTGTTCTACCCTCCACCAGCCGGGCAAACTACCGGTCACATGGCGGTCGGAATAGCATTTAATAATGATGAGATTCCAGCTGGTCGGACACTCTGGTATTACTCTTATAATGACACAAAATATTATTTCGCTGAGACTACGGAACCTGGTTGGCTAATTGGTCAAGTGAGTGATGAGCAGTTAGAAAAAAGTGGATATGTTTATCCGGTTTCATAGCAGGACTATCTTGCGTCTCGGCTACCTCGCCGAGGCTTATTTTTTTGTACGCAACAAAATCCACATTTTATTTTGTTTAGATTAGAAAAAGGTGGTGTTGTGAATGCATTCACTCATTTTCCACCGCCCAGGCCTGCCCGGGTGGTTGTCCGAGATGCTGAAGCACCAAGGGCCGAACAGGCTGGCCGTGCAGAGTTCTTCCACGACTGCGGGAAAATCACATGGCCTTCGGCGCCGGTGGACAATAAATACTTAAATAGATATTTTATCATCCATTCTGTAATCAAATGGAGATATTGAGTTAACCCTGCTGTTGCCCCGGCGGGAAAATTCCTTGGCGCCCAAATCACTCGGCGGCAAGCGCTCTCCCCACGTTAAAAGCCCTGGTCATGAGTTGCTGGTCGTTTAGGGCTGTTTGAGGATCGTTTGCGCCAGCGCAGACGATGGTAGCGACGGCTTCTAGGCCCAGCATTTTGAGGCCTCCGGCGAGATAGTCGAAGTAACTCTTAAAGGCATCGGCTTGGGGGTTACCTTGGGAATACACCAGGGCAACCTTTTTTACTCCAAACCTCGGCTTAAAATCCGGGCCTATGATGGGGAACAGCCTGTCCAGCAGCAGTTTGGTTTGGGCAGTAACCTGTCCCATATAGATGGGGGAGCCTATAATGAGAGCCTGGGCGTCCTTTAAGTCTGCGTAGACCCCCTGCATGTCATCTTCGATGGCACATGTTTCTGACTGCCGGCAGTGAAAGCAGCTTTGGCACGGCCTTACGGACATGCTGTTCAACCGGTAAATCTTGACCTCGGCTCCCAGCTCTCTTGCGCCTCTTGCAATTTCCTCGATGATGCACGAGGTATTCGCGTTTTCCCTCGGGCTTCCTATAAAGCCAACAATCTTCTTCATCGGCGTCCCTTTCTCCTTCCCTAGCTTTGTAAGTATATAGTGTATCCAGGTTGATAAAATTTGTCAAGGAGATGTAAGAATTGAGCTATTTGCGTTGTAAACATTTTTGCCCTCTGGGAGGCTAACGCCCATACCAGACATGGAGGTTTTTCAAGCCATAGGACAGAGATATTAACCTAATATTGGGGTAAATGGCTTATATATCCTTTACCACCCCTGTCAAAGGGCATACTTACCCTGACACCCCCTTGGGGGGCGCCCTTCCCGTAGTGTAATTTTTCCGATTGGTCCTTCTCAGGCCGCCTATACCAGGCTTCTCAAATTTATTCCTTGTTTTTGTCGTAGCCGGCCTACGGCCATCGCCAGCATCACCATCAGGGCCAGTGCACAACGTAGCTTTATCTTTTTCAGGCCCCGGATAAAATGCTTTTCAAATCCATAGACCTCATCCAGACGGGCATTTACCCTTTCCACGGCCGTACGCTTCTTATAGGTTGTCTTCCATTTGTAACTGGACCGCGCTAAGGGCGTGAAGACCCGCCGGTCCTCTGCCAGAGGAATACGCACTCCACCCGTTGCGGAACACTGCTCCATTCCCCGGCACTTCACCCCGTAGTGCCGGGCAGGACAGCGATATTTCAAGGTTCCCCGGTCCTTTTCAAATCCCCCGAAAGCCATCTCGCGACGTTTATTTGTTTCGGGACAGTGGCAATAAACAGTTCCACAGTAGTCGTAAACAATGTTCTCTTTACCGGTTACCAGCCGCGTCTCTTCGCCATCCCGCCATAGATTACGGATGTCAATTACGGGCTTGATCTGGTATTCGTCCCACAGCTTCATGATTAGTTTGCTGTCATCATAGCCTTTATCCGCCACTAATGTCTCACAGCGTTCTATAATCTCCGGATTTTGTTCGGCCACCCGTTCAATCAGTTTATGCCCCTCTTTCACGTCACTGGCTGATGCTCTTGTCACCGTAAAGCCTACGGGTAGCTCATATACAGCATCAACTATGAGATGAAGCTTGTAGCCAAACCAGGAAACTACTTTTTCCCACAGGGTACCGTCTTTTCTGCGCCCACGGTACGTTTTCTTGCCAAAGTCGGCATCGGTGTCGCGGCGCCCATCAGGCTTCGGGACCTTTTCTTCTTCATCCCGCTTTTTGCCCCGGGCCAGACTGTGAATAGCTTTACTGTCCAGGGCCAGCACCCGCCCGAAATCCGGCAACAGCGTACTTATTTCATCCACCAGCCGCGTAAATATTTTTTCCACTTCACCGGCGTGAAGCATCAGCTTCACCAGGATGCGGCTGTACACATAAGAAGGTGGAACGGCATCCTCCCCCAGAACCGGATCAAATCCACATAGTTCCCGCAACTGGGCATTCCGCTTAAGTTCCCGCCGCAGGCTCTCAACAGAGGTGTGCTGAAATACGACCCCGGCCAGGATTGAGTTCCAGACCGCCCGTACCGGGTAATCGTTCCGGCCGTGCCCGCGTTCTCGCTCCAGCTTTTGCATGAGTTCCTCGTCGGGTAGATATTCGAGAACCAGGACCAGGCGTTCCAAATCTCCCAGTTCGTCAATGGCCGTGTAAAATTTCAGTAGGCACCAGAAGGGGATCAGCCCCCTGAAAAAGAAATGAGACCTCACGCGCCCAAAAAACACCAAAAATCAAGCTAAAGGAGTGTGAGGTCTCATGCTAAACATTCGCCAAATAGTGGGTGCAGTCCTTCTTTTCGTTAAGGGTCTGATTGAATTACTTGGTAGGTGCAAGGACTTCTATGAACTTGAAAAAGGTATCCATGAGCTTTGTCAGAAGGTCTGCAACCAAATATTCACCTGGGCACTGGAACAGCTCGATACCCGCCTGATGAATGAACGTGACCGGAGCACCTGGAGGGTGGTTGGGTTTCGGGATAAAACAGCCATCAGCACCTTTGGGGAATTTCCCTACAAAAGGCGCCTGTACAAAAACAAAAAAACCGGGGAAACCAGCTTCTTTTTAGATGAGCTACTGGGCTGGCCGGAGCGGGCCAGGATTACCCCCCGCCTAAAAGAACTGGCTGTCAAACTAAGCACTGAGCTTCCCTTTGATCGGGCCGCGGAGATTTTGAGCTACCTTGTTCCCGGGGTAAGTCCCATGACCATCTGGCAGGCCACCCAGGAAGTAGGCGAAGTTCTCCAACGCGAAGGCCAGGAAAAAAGAGCAGCAGTTTTTGAAGATGGCGAAGCTCCCGGAGGGAAAGAAGTGGCGCCGGAGCTGTGTATTGAAGCCGACGGGGTGATAATATCTCTTCTTCGGTCTGTTCCACATATACCACCCCGCATAAGGCATATTCGCAGAGGACGGCGTTGGCTCCGAAAGACAGGGACTTCACATGGTCGGGCGAAATTTCCAGGTCCAGCTCTTCCGCAAGCCCTCTCACTGCCGTCCTGTAGGGATCCGGCCCGCCGTTCGGCCCGGCGTCCACCGGCCTGCTGGAACCTTCAGCCACGGAAGGGAAGAAAACGAAGGCGTCGACAGCAGTAGGCCCCCGCTCGCAGAAAATGATCTTGCCGTCTGCCGTCACCACCATGATTCCCACTCCGAAATGGGTGGCGAATTCGGGTACGGGACTGTACATCAGGTCGACTCTTTCGGCGTAGCTTCCTGAGAGTAGTTTTCACGTTGTCGACCACAATTGGCTCGTCCAGCATGTTGTCTGTGACCAGCATCATGAAATAGTCGGTGGGCCGGAACGAAAGGTGCAGGGAAGGTTCTTCGTGCGGGCCGGTCCTGTGCCCAACGAAAAACTTTTCCAACTGGTACCCGAGTTCGTTGAACGGCACGGGTTCGCCTTTCGCTTCGCGGCGCTTGATTTCTTTGATTTTTTGCTCGTACAGCGCCCTGATTTCGGGCGGTTTTTTCACCGGATGCGGGTTGTAGTAGATCTTGATGTTTTCCCTGCTGTATGGGCCGTAGGCGCAGACTACCTAGGGAACGATAGTCTTTCCTGCGGTGAGGAAGCCTGCAGGGGGTGGGGAGGTACGGCAAAATTGGGTGAGAAAACGTTTCCACTTCAGCCTGCTTTTTTTGGCGTATTCCTAGGTCAGATTTGCAATGAGAGAAGCGAAGACGCCCAGGATAAAACCAAAAATCGCGTTCGACATCGACTTCACCCTGGGAGGGAGAATTGGTGCGTATTTCCGCGATGCTACCCACTGTCGCTTTGGTTCTGATACTTGGAAGCCTGGTACCCGCCCATTTGTCACGCGCGGCGGGATTTTTCGTTCTGGGACTGTGGGCGGGAAATAAAATCTGGTTGGTGATTCGCCACAAAGAAAAGATTGTAGTAGGAGATGACCTTCTACGGGTATTTGGGCGAAGATATCCTGACCCGTAGGCGGGAAGTCGAGGAAAGCCTGCGGGAATACAGGGAGCACTCGGAGCGGTGCGTTCCGCTTCTGGAGGCATTCGAGAAAGAACCTGATTTCACGATCTTACGTCAAGTAAGCTAAAATTACGTCGAAATAGAATAGTGGGGCCGAAAAGTTAAAAAGCTATTTTGTTCGATCCGAATCCTGGAGGGCAAACCCGGCGAAAGCCGGGGGCGCAAAGCCACAGGTCTAAGGTTCCCCAAAGGGTTGCCACGGGGAACTATGACGGCTGGGTTGCAAGGGAGAAAGGTAGCCGCAGGAAAGCGTATACTTGTCTCCCTGCGGCTTTCTTAATTTGGAATAACGTAAAAGGCGGAGGTTTGAGCAAGTATGAAAGAATCCCTTATAGAACGCAAGTTCGGGGGGGGGGGGGGATAATCTGTCTACATCTGGCCTTATTTATTAGCCCTATAAACATCTCTTTTGGGGTTCCCCTTCTCTGGTTCCCTCCTTTTGGGTTCCCCTTTTTATGCTCCCCACCCTTGTACCCGCCACCATCATTCCTAATAAGAAACTTTCCTTATGATTTTTTAATACCATTTGGTAGAGGTGTTTCCATGAGGTCCACACTTATTTACGCTGCTCGGGTACTGGTTCGGGTGCAGGAATCTCGATTTAAGTCGGCCTACCTGCATTCTCAACGAGTGGCCTTTTATGCGCTCTTGCTGGCCAGGGAGTTGGGACTGGACGAAAAATACCAGAAGCGCGTCTACTTAGCTGGCCTTCTGCACGACATAGGCAAAATAGGCATCCCCGACTTTATACTGTTTAAGCGGAGCAAGTTGACTGCCGAGGAATGGGAGGAGATAAAAAGGCACCCGGTTTTCAGTTATGAAATTCTCTCAACCATTCCCGGTATGAAAGAAATTAGTCTAATGGTCCTACACCACCACGAAAGATACGATGGAACGGGCTATCCCGCTGGACTTGCAGCTCAAGATATACCACTGGGGGCGCGCATTTTAGCCGTTGCCGACAGCTTCGACGCCATGACCACGGAGAGGATCTACCGACCTTTTCCATTATCCCGGGAAGAGGCTCTGAAGGAAATGCACTGCTGTGCCGGAGGGCAGTTTGATCCACTTTTGGTGGAAGTTTTTAGTCGCTTGATAGGACGGGGAGAAACTGATTTGAGCCTCTACGAACGAGAATTTACGACTAATTTTTATTCCAAAATTTAAACGTTCACGAAAAGGAAAGGGTGGGGTTAAGTTGCTGTTCTTCAGAAAGAAAAGTGAGCCGGGTACATCCAATACCTTCAATTCGGGTGATTTGCTTTTTGGGCTTAGCGTAGGTCGTTTCATTATGGCACACACAGATCTCCTGGCCCTGTGGAGCCGCTTGAAGGCAGATGAAGCGGCCCGCGAGGCGGAGGTTCAGGCATCGGGTTCCCAAGAACTCTCTGCCACTATCGAGGAAGTCAATGCTTCCGTGGAAGAATCGGCTGCCGCTCATCACCAAATGAAACAGCTGGCAGAGGCCAATCGCTCGGCGATGGCGGAGATGGACAGGCTTTTAAAAGTTGTGGCTACCGGTATACAGTACATGAGAGACCAGCTGAATGAAGTAAGCCAGCGTTTTAATCAGGTCAACCAGATTGGCGAAGAAGTTGCGGAGATTGCAGAACAGACCAACCTCCTGGCACTGAACGCTGCTATAGAAGCTGCCCGGGCTGGCGAACACGGGCGTGGTTTTGCCGTAGTAGCTGAAGAAGTAAGGAAGCTCGCGGGAAAAACGAAGGATGCGGTAGGGACTGTGAAAGAATTAACTGCAGAAGTGGGTCAATTATCAGAGTCAGCCGACCGCAGCAGCAAAGAGGTAACGGATTCCTTTGAGGTTTATTCCAGGCAGGTTACCTCTGTGGTACAAAGCATAGACGAAAGCATGAAGCAGGTGGAACTTGCAACCAGCGCCCTCGACGAAATAACCCGGGTCATGAATCAGGTTGCCACTACGACAACGGATCTTGCCCAGTCGTCCCAGCGGCTTGCCCAAATAACAGCCTTCGGTGACTCTTGTACAGCCAATGCCAGTCACATCCGTGAAGCCACCCTGCCGGTTCTGGAAGAACTCCTGGTCGAGATAACTGAGGATACGCCGGTTCATATCCTGGCAGCCAGGCTTTTCGACCATGCCCGGTTCATTAACACTGTAGTGGCCAAAGTTGGAACAGGTGAAAAATTATCCGACCATACCGAATGCGCCTTTGGGCGCTGGTATATAGGTGAGGGCGGCAGCCAGTTCGGCCACTTGCCTGCCTGGCGGGTTATAGACGAGCCTCACCGCCTGGTTCATACTGTCGGCGCTGCTCTGGTGAGAGAAGCCCGGGCAGAAGCAGCCGAAGAATTGGCACAGGCATCCCTGGAACTGCTACGTTGCTTCGTGGCGTTGAAAAAAGAGATTGCCGAAATAGCCAAAGGTTAAAAAGAGAAGGACTCTAAAAAAGGGAAGGAGCAGCTTCAGAATGTCATCTGAACAACAGTTGGTCATATTTGAGCTGGGTGGTCAGGAATATGGCTTACCGATTAAAGAGACAAGGGAAATTATACGCCTAGCTAAAGTTTCCAAATTGCCCGGTGCGCCGGCACACATGGAGGGAATAATTAACCTGCGCGGAAGCATCCTACCCGTAATCAACTTAAGCCGCCTGCTTGACTTGCCTCTAAGTGATCAGGAACAAGACATGCGCATTATTGTTGCTGAACATGGAGACAGAAAAGCCGGATTAATAGTGGGCAGAGTCAATGAAGTCGGGGTTTACAGCGAGGAGGAGCTGGAGACCCCGCTTGCAGGTGACGAGGCTAGATACATAAAGGCCGTCATTAACAAAGGCAATCGGCTCTGGTTGCTATTGAACCTGGAAAAAGTTTTTTCGTGACCTCCTCCCCCTAATGAATTGGGGGAGCATTCAGGGGCGATTAAACTCCAGGAGCTGCGGCCATATTATGTACCGCGAAGGTTTCCGTGTACCACCTTCCCCATGAGATACGGCGGTACACGGCACGCACGGCAAGCTTTACAACCTGCTGGCGGTCCGGCAACGAGGCAAAAGCTTCTACAGGGTGAGGGGGTCCGTGTATCCCTCAATGAATTAGGTGTGGGATTACTGCCCCCTCGCGCTCCCCCACTTCTCTAAACTACACCGCCGTGCGAAGGTTTTAATCCCTTTCAATTTATTTCTGGAACCCATGTTCAAACCCGAACACGTGGGATCTATCCTCTCCTGCTGCAAGACCCAGATCCGGTGCTTGAGCAGGAAACGGTGGAGCTTGGCCCCGTTTACCAGTGCAGGGCTTTCCGCCGAGCGGAGCCGTTCATGCACGTGAGGGTAACCGCCGTCCGGCGGGAGAGGCTGGGCGACATTACGGAGGAGGACGCTTGGAAGGAAGGCTACCCGTCAGTGGAGGCGTACCGGGGAGCGTTCGAACGGATATACGGCTTCTGGGACCCAGACGCTGGGGTGTGGGTGGTGGAGTTCGAACCGGTTACGTAATCCTGACCGTTTTTGCAATTCTGTCAGGGCTACTTCGCATTTTCACCCCTAATTTAGTAAAGTACAGTTAGCATTTTGCTTTAAAGGCAGGTTATGTCGCCAGCCCCCGCCGTCGTAAGACAACCCTGATGGAGCTCAGTGAGAATACGGCTTCCGGCTTCGTGGCATAGCTGCCACGCCAGAGCTCGCAGCGGTGTTTACCGTCTTCTTCATAGGTGATGAACAGTTCCCAATAACCCTGATCGAATTCATATTTTTCCCAGGTCTGGCGGCCGGTCCAGTATTCTCCCATATAAGGGCTAACTTCTTGTTTGGGCGGGCTGTCGTAGGTTTTTCCCACCCGATTTCGGTGAGAAACTTTTCTACTTTTTCTGGTACAAAGGACTGTTGTTTTTGCATGATAATCCCTCCCATGTATAAATTAATTGGCCGTAAAGCTGGAAAATTTCATGCTTCATGTTTTTTTGAGAAAAACCCTGTCGTTCCGACACCGTTCGACAGGGTTTTTTTCTTGACGCATTTTCCTGAAAGTGGTTCAATTGAATCTGGTGCCAAATGGCGAAAGGGGGATATTTTTGTTGGAGCTTGGTAAGACGATCCTGCGGCTGGAGAAGGCCAGGAGGGAACTGCTGGCTACAAATCCGGGCGACAAAGAAAAGCTCCTGGCGGCCAGCCGGAAGGTGGACGAGCTGATCTTGGAGTACTACCGGGCGAAGCTCGGCCCCAAAACGGTGGGGTCGGCAACAGGAAGATAACTTTTTCCATTTCAGGGCAGGAACCCGTGCCGGAAAGTAGAAAAGAATCAGGAAAAATACGTGTGGTGCGGGGGTGTTGTAAGATGCGCAAAACAGCCGCTTTGTTGACCTTCCTGCTGGTAATCCTGGCTTTCGCTTTCCCCGTTCTGGCCGCGCCAGGTCATAAGGCCGTGTTCGTTGTCGGTCAGGGGAGCTATACGGTGGACGGACAGGACAGGGAAATGGACGCCGCGCCTTTTGTTGAAAGTGACCGCACCTTCGTGCCGGTAAGATACTTGGCCTACGCCCTGGGCATAGCGGAGAAGGACATAACTTGGGACGTCAAGACGCAAACCGTAACCATAACCGCATATGACGACGGTTGGGCAACCGTTGTAGAAATGCAGATTGGCGTTTCAGTGCTCACGGTAATAAAAGAACCGCCGCCGGGAGTAATGACGTTCCGTTACGACAGGACCGTTGTACAGATGGGCGTTTCTTCCCTGTTGAAAGGTGGCCGTGTCTACCTGCCCGCCAGGTTTGTTGCAGAGGCGTTGGGGTATGAAGTGGGCTGGGAACTCGGGAGCCGGGCCGTCCTGATCGGGCCTAAGGGGGATCTGCCGGAACCGCCCCAATTATTAAAGCCCCCGGTTATCCACGGAATTAAGTTATCTCCTCCGTCAAGGGAAGTAAACGGGTGGTACGAGGTAGCCGGTACTGTGGTTTTTGCGGCTGACGTGACAGGCGCCGAACACGTTGAGTTCCGGCTTTCGCCCACAGGTACCGAGGCGCCGGTAGTACTGAGCCGCGTGGACAATGACGGTCGGGACGGCTGGACTTTCACCTGGGAGGTGCCGCCGGAGGACCTGACCATGCACCTTACGGTTGTTGCCTCGAACAGTGCTGGTACCAGTCAGGAGATCATTAACCTTTATCACGAAGCGAAACGCTGAGTAATTCTCGGGGGGTTATCGAAGGGGTACGCCGTCTTCAACGATTTTCCCTGCCCCATGGGCAACATAGACCACATCGTGGTAGGCCCAAAGGGAGTTTTCGTCATCGAGACCAAGGGCCATTCCGGCGAGATAACCCTCTCTCCAGACGGGAACTTGCTGCGAGATTCGAAACCTCTAGATAAGGACTTTTTAAAGCAGGTGCTGGGGCAGAGTTTCTGGCTCAAGGAGAAGCTGGCAGGCCCGGATGGGAGGGCGCCGTTTGTCAACCCGGTCGTGGTATTTACTCGTGCTTTTGTAAAGGTCTACCAACCGGTTAAGAGTGTCCGGATTGTAAACAAGAAATGGCTCATCAACTACATTACGGAGAATAAAGGCAGGCTTGAAAAGGAGGAAGTGGACCGGATTTTCTACCGCCTGCTCAGTATGAAGTCTGAGATGGCCCCGGCAGAGAAATAGCCGTACCCGCATCTTTCCTGTTGCAGGCAGGATTTTAGTTCTCCGGAAAAGAAAAAGTATCCAGGAAAAGATTCAAAAATGCATTGATTTTGTTGGCCTCGGTACCCGTAATATGGGAACCGGTTCCCAACCATCCGGATAATCCATATTGTTCCTAAACTGGAATCTGGGGTTGTCCGGTGGTTTTAATACTATGATACGAGGTGGTGGGAAAATGTCTTATCAGTATCCGATAACAATAGCGCAAGCTTTATATGCAATCCGTAATGGCAAATATTTGTTGCCCTCTATTCAGAGAGGAGTAGTGTGGAGCCATGAACAGATTGAACGACTTTTTGATTCTTTGATGCGCGATTATCCTATTGGTTCCTTCTTGTTTTGGAGAGTAGAAAAAGAGCAAGTCAATAATTATCAATTCTACGAATTTATTCGGGAATATCATGAACGTGATACTGTTGATAACCCACCCGCTGCTGTGAGCGGCCAAGAAGAAATAATTGGTGTACTTGACGGGCAACAACGTTTAACAGCACTTTATATCGGTCTTCAAGGATCATACGCTTACAAAATACCCTGGAAACGATGGGATAATCCCGCAGCGTTTCCAAAAAGAAGGCTTTACCTTAATTTACTCGGTCAATCAGGAAGAGATGACCTTTTATACGATTTTAGGTTTCTAACAAATGAAGAAGCTAAGGAGCAAGGGGCAGACAAGCACTGGTTCAAGGTTGGAGAAATCTTGCAGTGGAACACACTAGACAAAGTAAATCAGTATCTGTGTTCAAACAACCTCCATAGTCCATTGGAGAGTCCATCAAACTTGCGAACCCCGTCTTCAATGCTAACGAGGCTTTATGAGGTAGTGTACATGAAGCCAGTAATTAATTATTACCTTGAGACAAGTCAGGATTTAGATAAAGTGCTTAACATATTCATTAGGGTTAATAGTGGCGGCACACAGCTAAGTTACTCCGACCTCCTTCTTTCCATTGCTTCAGCTTCCTGGAAATATAGAAATGCTAGAGACGAAATTAACAATTTGGTCAAAGAAATCAACGATATTGGCGATAAATTTAACTTTGATAAAGACTTTGTAATGAAAGCTTCTCTAGTGTTGTGTGATTTCACGAATATAGCATTTAATGCCAGGAACTTTAACAAAGATAACATGACTATTATAGAAAACAAGTGGGATAAAATTGCTGGGGCAATTCGAGCAGCGGTCCATATTGTGTCAAGCATCGGTTTCAATAGGGATACGCTACCTGCTAATAATGCGGTCATTCCTATTGCATATTACGCTTATAAGAGGGGGATCACTGACCAAAAAGCTTGTGATGGGTATATTCACTCGTTGGCTTCCGCGAGTGACTTAAGGAATATCCAGAAATGGCTATCTATTTGCTTGTTAAAGAGAACTTTCAGCGGACAAATTGACAGTATCTTAACATCCATGCGAGAAGTAATCAGAAACCACATTGAAGTGCAGCGGGCAGCAGATTTTCCTTTTGACGCTATTGTTGCCAAGTTTAAAGGAACTCCTAAGTCTTTGGTATTCACAGACGATGAAATTGAGAATTTACTTAACTACACTTACGGGCAGGCTTACACCTTTTCTGTACTCGCTCTTTTATACCCTACTCTTGATTATAGAAATAAATTTCACGTTGATCACATTCATCCCAAGAGTGTCTTTGCGCCAAAGAATCTCAATTCAATGGGTTTGGCCCCCGAATATATCCAGTATTACCAGAGTAATCGCGACAAGCTCCCCAACTTACAGCTACTTGAAGGATTATACAATTTACAAAAGTCTTCAAGTTCGTTAATAGATTGGCTAGAAAGAGTTTGCGCAGACCCTGTAGCGAGAGACGCGTATTTAAGAAAGCATTATATTCCAACAAATATTAATCTTGAATTCAAGAATTTTCCTCAGTTTTTTGAAGAACGGAAAAAGCTAATGGCTGACAAACTGAGACGCATCCTTTCTTTTTAGACGCTGCCTCAAATTCTTTAGTAAAGGACAGGGTTCGGAAGGCTCCTGCCTTTCTTGTTTCGGAGGGTCTTTCCTCCGGGGAAAGCGCCTTTTCCCTGGCTAAATTTTTCTCAGGTATATCGTAGGGTGGTTTGTATGATCAGATTGAGGGGTCACCACTTGATTTGCCTTCACTTCTACCGGAGCGAGGGATACAGTCGGGAATTTGTCGAAAACCTGGAAGACGTAGTGCGCAGGGCTACGGAGGGCGAAGAAATAGCGGTAGTTGAAGGCGCGGACGACATCTGCCGGGCTTGCCCGACGCTCCAGGGAGAAAAGTGCGTCGCCAAGCCCGGGGTGGACGCAGAAATCAGGGAAATGGATGCGGAAGCTGCCGCGTACCTCGGTGTCGAAGTTGGGTCAAAGGTGCTCTGGCAGGAAATAAAAGCCAAAGTGATGGCGATGTCCAAAGAGTGGCTGGCGGCTTTCTGCGAGGGGTGCGATTGGGGAAAAGTCTGCGCCGAAAGCAAGAGGGCACTTGGGTTGGATTGAATCGACTCCGAGAAACTGGTGCCAGGAGAGGGGAGGCAGGTATGAGACGCTGGAGGTTCGGCTTTTTCGGCCCCTTCGGTTGGTGGGTGACCGCTTTTATGCCGCCCTGGAGAAAATAGAGGTCTTACCACAACATTTTGAAGCTCAAGAATAGCATTTTCATTCAGGGGAGGAAACTACGCCAAAAAGTAGAAAAAATTCAGGTAACTATAACGGAACACGGGAGTGTTTCGGAAGGTGCCAGGCAGTTACACTGCTGGGCTTTTCCGGGGAAGGCGGGCCTAAGCCAAGCTTGTCCCAACCGAGCCAATTGCGATGCTCGGAAGTAGAGATGAATAGGCCGTTTTAGGGCAGTGGCTAAAATATTTTACCCCGGCACGGATCAGGATTTATGCGGGTTGCGGGCATGGGCAGGGAGCGTTTTAGCAAAATTGACCCCAAAGAAGAAAAACAAAGGAATAGCGAAAAAGGGGAAGAAATAAGAAGGGAACCCTCCTTTTCTGGCGAAATCTTTTTTATATCCCCAAAAAAAGAACCAGAGGAGGTTTCCCTTATGGCTATTATACCACAACAACGACTTTTTGGGTGGCGGGAAATTGACGAACTGGGAGATTTGGAACGCCTGGTCCTGGTTCTCGAATATCTACCCGACGAGGAACTCATGCAAAAGCTGGAGCGAGAACGCGGGCACGGCCGGAACGATTACCCGGTACGGGCGGTCTGGAACCGGCCCATGAGGCTAGATGTGCGTCGCTGGGAAACCGGCTCATATCAGTGCCAGTTTCCGCCGGAATCTCTTCAGACGAACGCCGCCCTAGCCCGTGGATTTCATCTACCCTCTCCAGGGCCTCCGCAAAAGGGCGCATCCGCTCCTCAATCTCCTTGTCCAGCCGGGCAATCTCCCGGTCGAGAAAGTCTATGTGCCGTAGCTGGATTTCCAGCATCATGCGCTGGTGAGGCCCTATTATGCCCACAAGTGCCTCCACCAGTTGGTCCCGTTTCTTCTTTAAACGGCCACGTGCCAGGCCCGCCAGTTTCTCCGGATCGGTCTCTCCTTTCACTAGACATTCCAAAATCTCCCGGCCTGTTTTGCCAAGCACATCCGTGGCCACGTCACCCAACTTGATATTGGCCCCTTCGAGCAGCTTCTGGATGCGATTCGCCTCCCGTGACTGTTCCTCAACCAAGCTGCGACGGTAGCGTACCAGTTCCCTTAATTCCCGCTGCGCACGCGACGGGATAAAACTACCTCGAAGCAACCCATGCCGCAAAAGATCGGCGTTCCACTCCGCGTCCTTAACATCCGTCTTCCGTCCCGGTACGTTTTTGATGTCCCGTGCATTAACCACCAGTGGCTGAATCCCCGTTTCCTCCAAAAGGTTGTAAATAGGCTTCCAATATACGCCAGTGCTCTCCATAGCCACGTGTGTTACGCCTTTCGCTTCCAGCCAGCTTATCATCTCCAACAACTCTCGTGTCATTGTGCCAAAGGTGCGTGTTTCTTTCCCCTCCGGAGTGATGATACACGCAGTCACGCTCTTCTTGTGCACATCAAGTCCACAACAACGCTCGTAAATCACTTGCATTAGTCCAGTCCCCCTTTACTCCCGGCGCGGCGATAGCTCTAGACGACTCTCCTTCGCGTGCTCTCCTTGCGGAGGCCACATTTCGTGGTGCCCCTGCCATCGCCGAGGTCAGACTCCTAGTCGGGCTCACCGGCACCATGGTGAAACGACCTTCTTCAACCGGGTGGTGCACCAGAAGTTCGCTTCCTAACCATTTTCATCCTTCGTGGTGCCGCATATTAGCGGCATGGGGGACTCCCGAGAAAAACGAAAACCGGTTGGCTTTTATCCAACAAAGAGCTTCAGGATATCAAACATGCCATTGAACCTCTCCCGACTGAAGTCGGAAGATTCCCAGGTCAAGTGACCCGGAAGCTCCCGCTTTCAACCAGGAGTTTCCCGCTTCATTGATGGAATGCCGTGCCGAACACGGTCTTACATCCACTCAGCGGGCCACAGGACTGCGTTGCCGCAGCCCGGCCCGGTTCAGGGGCGTCTACCACTCATCGTGGATACGTCTTCAGGCAGCTTTTTTCCGCTGCTTAACTTTTCTTGCCACCGGCCGGACATAGACTACCTTTTCGGGCAGCTTCCGACCTCTCGTGAACTCCCCGTTCAGGCTCACGTCCAAAATCCCGGAAGCCCCCACAACGTCCCGGTGGATTCCGGTGAAACCACAGTCCTTGTTGCCGCATTTGTAGACCCGGCCAGACTGCTTCGTGTAACTCGCGCACTTCGGGCAGGTACCGGAAGTGCCGTGCTCTTCTTTTTTCTCCAACTCAATGCCGCGAAGTTTCAGTTTGTACTCGATCAGTTCTCTCAACCACCCGAACGGCCACTGGCTCATCCGCTGGTTGTGTTTCCTGCCACAGTCCTTCTCCCGCACGCCGGAAGGGTTGCCGTAGAAGAGCTTCTTCACTTTCCTCTTTTCGCACCAGCGCACCACGATTGCAGAAATCGCGTGCAGTATGTGTTCCATTTGCCGCTCTATCCAGTTCAGGAATTTATACTTGGCGGCCAGGAGTTTCTTCCTCCGCCGGGAGCCCTTCTCGGTTTTAGAAATGGCCCGCTGAAACTTCCGGAGTTCCTTGTTACGCAGCCTGGCCAGGGAGCGGAGCAGCCTGCCGCTGATCACCAGCGCCTCTTCGCCGTCAGTCAGGGCCAGCGCGTGGACCTCGCCCGGGTCGGCTGCAGCATAAACGTCGCCCTGGACTTCGGGCAGGGCCGGTCTCTCTACCGTCACGTGCAGCCAGTACCCGTTGCGGTGCCAGACAAGCTGGACCTGGTGAATAACAGCGTCTTTTAAGTGTTCCGGGAGTTCCAGCTCCAGCGACTTCACCCCGCGCCTGTTGGAGAGCTTCAAGTAGGTCCCCCTGTGCTTTATGGCCGCTTTCTTCCAGGTGACCGTGAAGAAGTATTTCTTGCGGTAGGGGTATCTCCAGTCGGTGTGGCCTTTTTCTCTCAACTCCCTGGTCCTTTCCCACGCTTCGTAGTACATGCTGGCTACGGCCTGAACAGACTGGGAGTGGAGCAGGTCGATTTTGAAGGCAGCGAAGATAACTGCCGTAAATGGTTACACTAACCATGATAAGCTTACGGACGAGACATTGAAGGAAGCAATAACCCGCGGGCTGAAGGAGGGTCTTTTAAAGATTCCCGAATCCGATGCCGGAGGCGCATTTGACCCTTCGTGGTCGATGCGGGAGTATTTGAAGGCCAACGCCCGGGTCCTTTCGGAACGGATTAAAATCGTCCGCCCAAGGCACGACCCGGAGACAGACAGGCTCCACCCGGCCATAGGCCGGATGGAGAGGATACCGTTCCCGGCGCAGGCCCACGTCATCCAGGGGCTGGTCAACACCCTGGAAGAGCAGGACATGGCCGTGGCCTGCGGTGACATGGGCACGGGGAAGTCCATAATAGCCCTGGGCGTGTGCAACGTACTCTATGAGAAAAAGAAAGGACCCATGACCGTCCTCCTGTGTGCTCCTGGAGTGACGATACCCAAGTGGGAGAAGAAGGAGATTGCCGAAACGCTTCCCGACGCGAAAGTGCTCGTAATCAGGAGCACGGAGGACGCGGCGAGGTATATCCGTATGGTCAGGGAAGGTCACAGACCTGAAGGGCTGGAATTCGTCCTGGTCGGCCTGGACAGGGCGAAACTGGGACCCGAGCCCTGGTTTTCGGGGATATGGAAGAGGGTCAGGGGGACGGAAGAATATGCCTGGCACTGCCCCGACTGCGGAAACCCGATTGAAAACGTCTATATTAAAGCAAGAGAAGGCGAACGGCCCTTTTTAACCTGGAAAGATCTCGCCTGTGGAAAGCCTCCGAAAGAGCGCAGAAATCTCCAGCCCAACGGGCTTCCGGAAGGGTTCATCCCCAAATGGAAGCTTCCCTCCAAGCACAGGAAATGTCCCTCCTGCGGAACTCCACTCTGGAGGCCCGCCCTGAAGTCCAGGAATGAAACCCCCAACAGGCCCCGCTGGTTCGTGAGCTTCATCCTGAAGAAGCTGAAGAAGCACTTCGACCTGTTCATCATGGACGAGGTGCACCAGACGAAGGCCCGCGACTCCGGCAGGGGCGACGCCTTCGCCCAGATGTTAAAGTCAGCGAAGAAGACCCTGTGCCTGACGGGGACCCTGATCAACGGGATGTCCTCCAGCATAAAAGAACTGCTCTGGAGGACCGACCCGAGATCCCTCATCAGGGAGGGGTTCAATCACAAGACCAGTGCCGTGGCCTGGGCAAAAAAGTACGGCGTCCTGGAGAAAGTCATCCGTTCGTCCGACGAGGACGAAGGGATAGTCACCAGACGCAAAAAGTCCGGCGACCAGGCCAGGGAGAAACCCGGCATAGCCCCGGAGCTGGTGGTGAACCACCTCCTCCACCGGGCGGCTTTCCTCGAACTGGGCGACCTGGAACTCCCCCTGGTGGAGCTGAAAGAAATCCCCGTGTTCGTGGAGATGGACCCCGAGCATATGGAAAAGTACAAGGAATTCCACCAGGAACTCTACAACCTCTGCATGAGCGCCTACATGAGCGGTTCGCCCGGGGCGTTCGCAAAATTTATCCCTGCAGCGATAAATTATGCCGACCGCCCCGACCTGGGCGCGGAGGTTGCCGTGAAAGACAGGGGCAAAAAAGTTCTGGGCATGGTGTACGCCCCGGCTTTCCCGGACGACTATTACCACGCCAAAGAGAGGGAACTGGTCTGCCTGGTCCGGGAGAACCTGGCGGAAGACCGGGGTGTGGTGATTTACTGCAACTACACCGACTCCTACGGGGTGCGCCACCGCTTGAAAGAAGTCCTGGAAGCTCACGGGATAGAGGCCCACGTCCTGGAGAGCCACGTTTCGCCCGAAAAGCGGGTGGAGTGGCTGGCCCAGAAGGAGGAAGAAGGGGTCAAAGTTATAATCTGCAACATGCGCCTGGTGGAAGTGGGTCTGGATTTACTTCCCTGGCCCACGATTATTTTCTACCAGATGAACTACGACATAAACACCGTCCGCCAGGCGTCCAGGAGGGCCTGGAGGATAGGTCAGACCCGGGAGTGCCGGGTATATTATTTAGTCTACGAAGGTACTCAGCAGGCCGCGCAGTTTGAGTACTGCATGGTCAAACGTGCCCACGCCATGCTTGCCGAGGGGAGGATTGACCGCTCGGAGCTGGCGAAGTTCGGGCGCGACCTGACCTCATCCCTGGCGGCGGACATCGCCGACTGTCTTGCTGGTGAAGAAGCCGCCGAGAAATGGAAGGAACTGGCCGAAAAGGACCTGGACGAAAAGCTGGAACTGGTGGAAGAATCGAAGTTCCTGGAGATTCTCGCTAAAACGCAGAAGAAGCTGGCCAGGAAGACTCTCGAACTCTGCGGCCTGCCGGTGGACGAAATCGAAGAAACAGAAGAAGTCAAGCGGCCGACCATCCTGGAGCTGGCGGCGTTCCTTCCGAAGCGCCGGAAGAAGCGCGCACCGAAAGCTCCGAAAGGGTACAGGCAGCTCAGTCTGGAGGACTTATTGTTCGGGGCGGGTATGTAACCCGCCCCTTTTTCTAGAATTTTAATAAACACGTGAAGGGCATTCAACTAACTAGGAAAGGTCATAGACCCCACGCCTAAAGGCGGGGGCTTGGCCGGAGGCAACTCCCGTCAGGTCTCCACTTTAGGCGGAAAGCTGCTCTCCGGGGCAGCGCTATGACCCGCCTCAGTGTGGGAGCCTGCGGACCAGGCGGTTGAACCACGCTACGTTAAGGGGGCCAACACACCCTGGGATGCTTCTCCAGTCCCATGCCCTGTGGCGCGGCATTAAACAGCGAGCGGGGGTGTCAGCGAGCAGTGTGCCGCGCGCAAAAAACCTCCTTAACATTGGCCAGGAGAGACGCCCGGGCTGGTCCGGCCCGGGCGCGTCACAAGCCCCGTAAGGGGTCTCCGAAAGGGGAAGGTTTTATGGTATTTGTACTGGATAAACACAAGAAACCGTTAATGCCCTGCACGGAGAAGCGAGCCAGGTTGTTGCTGGAGCGCGGCAGGGAGGTAGTCCACAGGATGTCCCCGTTTACCATCCGGCTCAAAGACCGGACAGCGGAAGAAAGCAGGTTCCAGCCGCTGCGGCTGAAACTTGATCCGGGGAGCAGGACCACCGGATTCGCTGTTCTCCGGGAAGATACTCCTAACAGATCTGAGGTTATCTTGCTGGGGGAGATCCACCACAAACCAAGTATCAAGGACGGACTGGACGCCCGGAGGAACCAGCGTCGCAGCCGGCGGAACCGGAAAACACGGTACCGCGAGCCGCGGTTCAACAACCGGCACCCGGAGAAATGCGCAGTCTGCGGTAAAAATGCGCAGCACGGCAGCCGGTACTGCCGGCCGTGCGAGAAGGCAAAGAACTTTGTCGACAACGGTCACCGGGAGGGACGGCTGGTACCGTCGTTGGAGGCCCGGGTAACCCAAACATTAAGCGTGGTCGATAAGTTGACCAGATGGTTGCCCATAACGGCCATCTCCACTGAGCACGTTAAATTCGACACGCAGCTGATGCAGAACCCGGACATATCTGGCGTGGAATACCAGCAAGGAGAACTTTTTGGCTACGAAGTCCGGGAGTACCTGCTGGAGAAGTGGGGACGAAAGTGCGCCTACTGCGGCAAAGAAGGAATACCTTTGGAAGTGGAACACGTCGTACCCCGGAACCCGAAACGCGGGCCGAAGGGTACCGACCGCATCAGTAATTTAACGCTGGCCTGTGAGGAATGTAATAAGGCAAAAGGTAACCTTCAGCCGGAAGAATGGCTGGAAAAATTAAAGCAATCCAAGCGGAAACTTGATCAGGTTCGGACGGAAAATCTACCCAAAATATTGAGGAAGCTCAAGGAGCCGCTGCGGGATGCAGCACTGGTAAACGCTACCCGGTGGGCGCTGTACAACCGGCTCAAGAAAACTGGCCTGTCGGTAGAATGCGGCACCGGGGCGCGCACCAAATACAATCGTCTTAAGATGGACCTGCCCAAGACCCATTATTACGACGCCTGCTGCGTGGGCGAGAGCACACCCGAGAACCTCGCAATCAACCAGGAGTACGTCCAGGTTTGGGCGGCCCTCGGGCGGGGGACCCGGAAAATGTGCAATACCGACAAGTACGGTTTCCCAGTGAGTCACCGGGCCAGACAGAAAATGTATTTCGGTTTTACGACCGGCGACCTGGTGGCGGCCGAGGTACCCGAGGGTAAGTACGCCGGTCGTTGGGTAGGCCGGGTGGCCGTACGCGCCAGCGGGTACTTCGACATCAAGGACGGTTCCGGACACCGTGTCTGCCAGGGCGTATCGCACAGGTACATGAAGCTTTTGCAGCGTGCCGACGGGTGGCAGTACGAAAAAATTCGGGTAGAGAAGGGAGGTAGTGGCGGCGCCTCCTTCCCAGGCGTAAACGCCGGGGCTTCCGGCGCCGCATAAATTTGGTGAAAAACAATGTTGTCAGAAAAATCTCCAAAAGTCCGGTTAATTTCGGATTTCCACGATTATTACGACCATTGGTTCGATAGTTGCGGAGCGGACTTTATCTTTGAGCGCCGTTCCACCGGCGGGATGAGCCGGCCCCAAATACTGGCTTACCTGCAGTCTTTGGGGCTGCAAGTCCCCTTTTTTGGGCGTATGCGTGACGTTTACAAATATACGCTGCGCGGGTTCGAGGAAATTCCCCGCTCCGACACCATCTTTGCCATGGTCGTTCATCTTAATGAAAAGGCCCACCGTGGGGAAGGCAAGGTTATGCTTTCCCTGCGCGATGCCCTGGAGAAGTATCCTGATTGTTTTGCCGTCCAATACATCCCGGCTCTGCCGTCCGGTCTTGGACTGACCTGGCGGTATCTCCAAATTGGGGACAAGATATTTTGGCTGGAATATTTTAGTCGCAACGACTGGCGGTCCAACTGCGGCGACGTCGAAGTCCGGGTCTTGTCCCGGGAGAGGGACAGTTACAACCACAAAATAAGGTACCCGCTGTACGCCGTGGACTTCATCCCGGCTGCCGGCAAGCTGTACGCTATCGACTTTAACATTGCGCCGGGCATAAAGGGTACCGGCGTGGAAGAACTTCTGCCGGCCCGGGAAGCGGCGGAAGCAATCAAAAAAGCAGTAATTCTGTTTGCTAACCAGAAGGAGGCGAGCAATTAATTATGTCTAAGGTTACCTATGTTGATGGCGTAAAAGTTGTTTACAGCCCCGGTGTTTCCGAAGAAGAGGCCCGGACGCTGGTGCAGGAGGAAATCGCCCGTTTCAGCCAGGCGGGGAAACGTCTGTCAAAAGTGGAAATTGACATCGACGGAGAAGATTATGTAATCAAATCCTGGGAAGTTTCCCCGATCCGCCGTATCCGGCGCATAACTGGCTACCTTGCCGAGACAGACAGCTGGAACTCGGCCAAGCTGGCAGAATTGCGGGACCGGGTAATCCACCACAACCTTGCCGCCCTGGGTCGCCTAGCCGCCAGGGAGACCGGTATTAAGCTCCGGTTGAACGGCCTGGTATACGAATCAGTCGTTGACGGCCCCGGCCTGCGTGACGTGCTTTTCGTCCAGGGTTGCCCGCACCGGTGCGCTGGTTGCCAGAACCCCGGTTCGTGGGATTTCGATGGCGGCACCCTGGTTGACGTGGCGGACGTGCTGGCGTCCCTGCCGTCAAGCCCGTTGATTACGGGCGTCACCTTTTCCGGCGGAGAACCCTTTTGCCAGGCATCAACCCTGGTGGAGGTAGCCCGGCAGGTAAGATCCAGAGGGCTCGACTTATGGGTTTACACGGGTTACACCTGGGAGGAACTCCTGGCTCACCCGGACCCGGCGGTGAAACGGCTGCTTGTCCTTGCCGACGTGGTAATAGACGGGCGGTTCGTACAGGCGGAAGCGGACCTGTCCCTGCCCTTCCGGGGCAGCCGGAACCAGCGGCTCATTGACGTGAGAAAGTCCTTTGAAACTGGTAAGGTAGTTTTATGGGAACAGAAGAGCTGCGCGGCGGAAATACCGCCGAGGCGGGTTGCGGTTTAAGGCACGGGTTCAGTCCCGTGCTTTTTTGTTTTTTTCAGCATAGGACATCCCGGCAGTCCTGTAGAAATTTAGGGGAGGTGCAGGGATGAAAAAGACGAAAAAGAAAAAGGGAACCGAAAATTATTCGGTTAAGGTAGTCTTTACCGGTACTGAAGAAGAGAGCCGGAAGGTCCTTGCTGAAGCCCGCCAGTATGCTTTCGCAAAAATACTTGAAAAAATCCGCCGTGAGAGAGGCGAGTATACGTGCTAGCAGTAGTTTATGTTCGGGTAAGTACCGAAGATCAGGTAAGGCACGGCTATTCCCTGGACGCTCAGGAGGAAGCCTGCCGGAAAAAAGCGCAGGAACTGGGTGCGACGCGGGTGGAAGTGTACCGTGATGAAGGTGTGACGGGGGAAATACTCGAACGTCCGGGGCTGCAGGCAGCGCTGGCGGCCGTAAGCGGCGGTGCCGCGGTGTTCATCGTTTACGACCCCGACAGGCTTTCCCGGAAAGTGGAACACCAGCTCCTGCTGGTGGATATGATAGAAAAAGCCGGGTGCCGCCTTGAGTTTGTGACGATGGAATGGCAGAACACTCCCGAGGGACGGTTCTTTTACATCATGCGCAGTGCCGTAGCCGAGCTGGAAAAAGAGAAAATTAAAGTCCGGAGCCGTCTCGGCAGGTTGAAGAAGGCCCGCCAGGGGCTCTTACCATTCAATCCCCGCACTTACGGGTACCGGTACGTTGGAGATCGATACGAAATAGACGAATTCCAGGCGTCCATATACCACCGCATGGTGGATATGGCAATCCGGGGGATGTCCACGGCTCAAATTGCAAGACAGCTCAATGCGGAAAAAATCCCCTCTCAGAAAGGGAACTGGTGGCACAGGCAAACAGTGCGGCGCATCCTGCGCAGCCCGGTATACCTGGGGACTCTCTACGTAAACCAGTACAACACGGAAGGTCACAAGGCGGCTCGCCAGCGGGGAGAAAAGACGACGCTCCGCCTGCGGCAGAAAGAAGAGTGGATCCCTGTACCCGTCCCTCCCCTGATTGAACGCGGGAAGTGGGAACTCCTGCAGAAATGCCTGGATGCCCGCAGGAAAGGGCCGGATGGCGGGAGGGTGTACCGCTATTACCTCAGCCGGCTGCTCAGGTGCGGCTACTGCGGGTGCAGTCTTACCGGTGGTTACGGCCTGTCGTCCGCGCGGAAGAATGTCTACAGGTATTATATGTGCACCAACGCCTGGCCCTCCGTACGTGTACAGAGGCGCAACCCGCCGGCGTGTCCCGGCAACAGGCACCGGGCCGACGTGATTGAGGAAGCGGTGTGGGCGAAGGTGCGCGAATGGCTTGAAGACCCGGAAGCCCTGATCCGCGATACGGGACGGGATGCCGGAACAGAACTGACGGAAAAAGAGATCGCCCGTATTGAAAAACGCTTCAACCAGCTCGACCGCGAACGGGAACGGGCATTTGAAGCGTACCGGCGGGGTCTGGTTGACGTGGAAATGTTTGAAAGGGCCGTCCTGGACATCCAGAAGGAAAAAGACATTCTCAGCGGCAGGCTTGCGGAACTTCAGGAAGCCATGCGCGCGGCAGCCCTGTCCGAACAGGGCGTGGAATCGCTGCGCAAACTGGCCTGCGAAGTAGCCGAACGGCTGGACGACCTCAACTGGGAGGAGAGGGAAAAAATAATCCGGCTTCTGGTGCGCCGTATAACAGTCATGAACAGTGAACTTATAATCGAGGCCAGGATCCACGGTACAGAAATAAGTTGCGGTAGTGGAACGAACACGTTGGTCAGGATGGCGATCAATCTTTCCCGGGGAGATTCAATAATACGGCAGGCCATTACGCCGGCTGCATTGCAGCCGAATCCCATGCTCATGGTCAGCGCTTGCTTACCCTGGGTTCCGGCCATCTTAAATAAAGGGTCGATATTAAAGGCCACCCGGGGCAGGTAGCCCAGTTCTTCCAGCAGGGCGAAGATGGGGAAAAAGATGGCCATGGGAGGCAGCATCACCGATACCACCCAGGCCGCGGTGCGGTAGACGCCCGTAACCACCAGCCCGTGCAGCCAGGATGGAGCGTCCAGCCACACAAAGACTTCCGATAGCCGATTCTCCCCCCAGAACAAGACCTTCGCCAGTAACTGAGAAGGGTAATTGGCTCCCACCAGGGTTATCCAGAAAGCCAGCCCCAGGAGCAGGAACATGACCGGGAAGCCCAGCAGGCGGGAAGTGAGGATGTCGTCCACTTTATGTTCCCAATCCCTGTTGGGACCGGTTTGCCTGACCACCCGGGCGGCGATGGCTTCCGCCTCCCGGTAGATTGTTTTGACGATGCGGTCCCGTATCTCAAGCTTATGGGCTTCATTCACCCCGCCGGGCCCGGCTTCAGGTGGGGCAGTATTTATACTGCTCACGCAAAACACCCCATTCCGGTACCTCAAAGTATTGTCTTATATTATCGAAAGTGTTCCGGTCGTGATCTATTATTCTTAACGCAAGCCAGCGGGCGTTGATCAATTCCTTGATTTCCCCGGGTATTTGCTGTTCCACCTGGGCTACGGCATCTTCGATGTCTGGATCGTAAACCATCCGGCGAGGGGTGGGAACTATTTGTCCCCGCACCACGGCGTCGATCCCGGCCTTTAATTCCTTAAGGCCCAGGCCGCTCCTGGCAGCCGTGATTACCACGGGTACACCCAGTTCCCGGGTCAGGCAATCGACATCAATAAAAATGTTTTTCCGGCGCGCCTCATCAATAAAGTTAACGCAAACAATTACCTTGCTGGTAATTTCCATCACCTGTAAAACCAGATTTAAATTTCTTTCCAGGCAGGTGGCGTCGGTGACCACCACCGTGGCGTCAGGCCGGGCAAAACATAAAAAGTTCCGGGCGACCATTTCTTCGGCCGAGTTTGCCAGCAGGGAATAGGTTCCCGGCAGGTCCACCAGGATGTACCTTTTGCCGCCGGAATGAAATGTGCCCTGGGCCTGGAGCACCGTCTTGCCCGGCCAGTTGCCCGTGTGCTGTTTCAACCCGGTCAGGGCGTTAAAAATGGTGCTTTTGCCGGTATTGGGGTTGCCAGCCAGGGCAATTACGGCAGCGTCGGGATCCGGGGGGATGTTAAACCTTTCGCGCAGTTCGGTTGCAAGGGGCATAAAAACACCTCACTACTTGTGCTGTGGCAGAAGATGCGGATGGCGTACCGCGGTTTTTCAAAGGCTTCGCACAAGGCAGAGGAGGCGGCGGTAGGGCCGGAGCACAGGAACTGCGGGAAAAGTAGGCCGCCGCCCGGGCAGTTTTGCAAAGGTGAGTAGTGCTGCCTTCAGCGCGCCGGCAGTATCATAAGGGTGTCACCAGCACCTGGCCGGCTTCTTCCCGGCGCAGGGCAATTAATGCTCCCCGGATGCGGTAGGCGGTTGGGTCGCCCAGCGGGCTGCGCCTTACCGCCTGGACCGGTGTGTCAGGAACCAGGCCCAGGTCCAGTAACCGGCATCTGGTCATGCCCCGTACTTTTAAAGACACCACCCGTCCCCATTGGCCAATGGGCAGTTCGGACAGCGGCAGGACTTTCACTCCGGCGTTCCCCTCCTTATGGAAATTTTAGGGCGACAAAACGACCGCTTTACCGACGTCCGGGCTCATCCTGGAGCAGGTTCCCCGTGTCCAGCGTTTCTTTTTCCGGCGGTTATATATTACGGGTCTACGGTTATATTGGTTACTTAAAAATAAAAGAAAACGATGGATACGCTTCCTGTTAACCCGGCACTATTCGCTGTCGTGCCTGGATAACAAAAAAACAAGGGGAACGCAAGGTGCGCTCCCCGTATAATTTTAGCCGGATTCAGGTAAATGTTTGCATGCCATTGCCGGGCAGGTGGTTGCATTCGTCTTTTTATGCAGCCAGGTTGAGTTTGGTAACTATGAAGTGTTTTTCCGTTTCCCAGATCTCCGCCAGCTCATCTTCGTCCACAAAGCGCCAGCACACCTCTTCTCCTTCGAGCCAGGTCACCAGGTAGGGCATCATTTTTTCGGTCCCCCCGCATTTTGTATACTTGTATACAAAATTCCTTAACCCAATCTTAACAAAAAAATCTGGTCCCGGCAAGACCTATTTTTTCACTGGAAAACAGACGAAACAAGAAGGAAAAGCATTTTTTTGTCGAATAACAGCCTGGCAAAGTGTACCACCGGAGAGCAGGACCGGTGAAGGCCGGGGACTAAATAAATGGTCTTTTGTTTCCTGCGAGGAATCTTATTTGTGCAAAAATCTTTATGATAGGGATTTGGGTGGTTTCCATGGTGCAGATGAAAAGAAACTTAGCCTTAGAGCATGCGTTCGGGGGGGGGGGGGGTAAGGATACCCGATTATACCATAATATACCTCATATGGAATGTTTTGGCGCACATCCTCCCCCGCGTCTACCCGCGTTTCCTACCTTTTTCCCCCTGATTTTCATTCGTCAGGCAATTTCCCGGTATAATTTTCCTGATGCTTGAGGTATTTCCGTGTAATCTGTGCTTAACTGTGCCATATCAAAACCAGGCTGATACACTGTTGCCTGTGCATTCATCCAGTTGAGAGCATTAGACATACCAATGGGAGTGAAGGTTGAAGTGAACAGCGAGGAAAGGGTTGTCCCAGCTCAAAGTCCGGAGAAAAATTCCGGGACAGCCCCGGATACTAACTGGCTTAAAGCCCACATTCTGATCACCAGAAAAGTAAATCTTCTCCTTCTCGAAGTCCGCGAGGAGAGCGAGCTGTTCAAGCGCATTTGCGAGCTTCTCACCGGGCTCGAATTTATCAGGTTTGCCTGGATCGGTCTTGCCGAGAAAGAGACATTTGGTGTGATGCCCATTGCCCACAGCGGTTTTGAGAACGGCTACCTGCGTTCAGTAAAGGTTACCTGGGACGACAGCCAGACGGATCCCGGACCGACCGGCACAGCCATCAGGACGGGCGAGCCCGTAGTGGTGAGGGACATATGTGGCGACCCGCGGCATGCGCCCTGGCGCGAGGAAGCGATGAACCGTGGTTATGCGTCAAGCGCGGCCATTCCCCTGGTGCACGAGGGCGAGGTTGTGGGAACCCTTAATGTTTATTCCCACCTTCCGGACGCTTTTGGCCCCGAGGAAATGGCCTTTCTCACCGAAATTGCAGGCGACATTGCCCTTGGGATCAAGCGGCTGCGCCTGGAAAGAAAGCTGGACGAAACGGTCGCCAGGCTGCGGCAGATGCTGTACGGTACGGTGGAGGCCATCAGCAGGATGCTGGAATTACGGGACCCGTACACAGCGGGCCACCAGATGCGGGTGGCCCGGCTGGCCTGCGCCATCGCCCAGGAGATGGGGTGGCCGGAAGACCGGGTGGAGGGTCTCCGGCTCGCCGCGTTGCTGCATGACATAGGCAAGATGGCTATCCCGGCAGAGATCCTCACCGCGCCGCGCCGGCTGACGAAACCGGAGTTGCAGCTGATCAGGGCGCACCCGGTGCTGGGGTTCGAGGTGCTGAAGGGCATAGAATTCCCCTGGCCGGTACCGCAGGCAATGCTGCAGCACCACGAGAGACTGGACGGTAGCGGTTATCCGAACGGGCTGCGGGGAGAGGCCATCATTCCCGAGGCCCGGATCCTGGGTGTTGCCGACGTGGTGGAAGCCATGGCTTCGCACCGGCCCTACCGGGCCGCCCTGGGTATGGAGGCCGCCCTGGAAGAAATCAGCCGGAACAGCGGCGTCCTTTACGACCCGCAGGTGGTGGAGGCGTGCCTGGCCGTCTGCCGGAACAACCCCGGTGTCCTGGTACAGGATTAAACTGACGGGTATCAGGGGGGTGACGGCGGTATTTCTCCAGGCGGGGCGTAGAACGGTGTAAATGAACGGCGGCGTTATTCTTGACGGTAACTTCAGACAGTGGTTTAATTGAGTTAGGTATTGTGAGGTCTGGATAAAGAAAAAATGGCGGATCCCGGCGAAAGCCGGAAGTGCAAAACCACAGGTCTGGAGTTTCCCCTGAAGTAATCATAAAGGCCGGGTTGTAGTAGAGAAACGTAGCTGCAGGGAAGTCAGGGTTTTTCCCTGCAGTTTTTCTCATTAATGAAGGCGTTTTGAAAGGTCAGCTCCTGCGAGGGCTTCCGGCAGGAAAATAAGGAATTATGTCGAAATAGCAAAAAATGGTCTTCAGGCTACAGGCTATGGAGGGAAGTATTGATGGATGCTATTAAGGTGACGGAAATCGTCAATGGCCTCACGACAGACGGCAGGCAAAAAGACCTGTGGCGCCGGGTCATGGAGGGAGCGCTGAGCAAAGAAGCAGCAGGCGGCTTGTTTGAAACTCTGCGTTCTTTAATTGAAGACCTGGGTGAAGAAGAAGTAGGGGCGAAAATACTGCATATTGCAGGAGAACATGCTTCTTTCCCGGCTGTTGATATACTCCGGGCCGCATTGAAGGTTTCCGGGGAGATGCGGCGCGAAAATGAACATGTTTTAATGCAGCTCCGCCAGATGCTTTCGGAGCTGGCCACCCCAATAATTCGTATATGGACGGATATTTTACTGGTAGCCATGATTGGAAACCTGGATGGCCAGCGTGCCCAGAATATCGCGGAGAGATTGCTGAACAGGGTTAGTTCCGTCAGGGCGAAAGTGGTGCTGGTGGATGTTACGGGTGTCCCCATGATCGATACGGTGGTCGGGGGATTTCTTATGGAGATGTTTAACGCCATAAAATTTTTAGGTGCCGAGGTCATTCTTACCGGTATCAAGCCGGAGGTTGCCCATACCCTTGTCAAACTGGGAGTAGACTTCCAGATGGTTACCATCGCCAGGGACCTGGAGGATGCTCTCCGCCGCGGGATAGCCATAACCATGGAAGAAAGGAAGAGGCGCAGGCAGCTTGCCCTAAGTCTGGCGGGCGGCAGGCTGGAAGAAAGCGGTGAAGATGATGAGCTTTGAGGACAGGGTTGTGCCCATTATGCAGGTGAATGGCTACCTGCTGGTGCCCATCCAGATCGACCTGGACGACAGGACGGTAGGCCTGCTGCAGCAGCAGCTTTTGAAGGAAATCGAGCGGACGAGGGCCAAGGCGGTTATACTGGATGTAAGGATGGTGGAAGTGATTGATAGCTACATATCTTACACCCTTTCAGAAACGGCTGCCATGGCCCGCCTCATGGGGTGCCGCACTGTATTGTGCGGCATTCAACCCCCTGTAGCTTTGACTCTGGCCCAGATGGGTGTGGTGCTGCAGGAGGTCACGGTGGCGCGGAATCTGGAACATGCCCTGGTACTGGCCGGCTCTTTCCAGGAGAGGGATAGAGGTGTATGAGGAAAGGATAACCACCATAATTGAGGGCCCGGCGCAGGACTTTGATATAGTGGTCCGCATTACTCGAGAGGAAGACATTGCCGTAGCACGGCAGATGGCCAAACAACTGGCCCAGGAGATCGGCTTTTCCCTGGCCGATGTTACCAGGATAGCCACTGCGGTTTCGGAGCTGGCCCGGAATATCTACCGGTACGCCAGGCAGGGCAGGATAATGATAAGAAAGCGGCTGGAGGACAGGGATAGTCCGGGCATTGAAGTAATTGCCGCCGACCGCGGCCCCGGTATCCCTGATATCGAGCTGGTCTTGACGCGGGGCTATACCACCTGGGAGCGCAGTCTCGGTATAGGCCTTTCGGGAGTAAAACGTCTGATGGATTCCTTCGCCATTCACTCCGAAGTGGGTAAGGGGACGGTGGTTATTACGGAGAAGAGGAGGCGTACATTTTGACTTTCTTTAAACAGGCCACGGCGGCCGGCCATGGCTGGGAGGTCTGGTCGTGCTGGAGGCCGCGGACAGGCTATCCAGTGGGCGGGGACCTTTGTTGTGCATATAAAGGAAATAATAAACTTTTTATTTCGGTAATGGATGTGCTGGGACACGGTGAAGAAGCTCATCGCTGTGCGGAAGGGCTGCACAGAGTTCTGGAAGAACATAAGGAAGACCTGCCGGGTGTGTACGGTGATATCGAAAGGGTTGCTGCCAGAATCCGGGGATGTGCCCTCTTCCTCGGTACCCTGGACAATGCGGCTCTAAGTTATATCATGGTAGGGAACATAAGGGGCTGGGTGATTGGTGATCGAAGGTTGGAGTTTTTGCCGGGGCAGCCCGGGGTGGTAGGAGGGCGGAGGCTTGTGCCGGTTATCCGGAATGTAAGGATTGATGATTATGCTCTTATAATAGTATGTTCTGATGGAATAAGGCGTAGCTTTGTGCCCGACCGGGGTGACGGGCATCTGTGGCGACAGGATGGTTTATACCTGGCGGTTACGATAATGGAGAAATATGGTGTTCCGGAAGACGATGCCAGCGTACTGGTGGGGAGGAGGTGCACCTGAGTTGGCTTCAGAGGCCTTTTATAATACTTATAAAAATTACCTTGAACGATATGTATGTGAGGGTGGAACCGAAGGAGTGCTCGTGGAAGCCTATCAGGACCTGACACACAGCCTGGACGAGAAACATGTTCAGGCGGCAAACATTCTGGATATCCACACCAGGGCACTTCGGGAGGTAATGGGCATCCGCCGGGATAGCGATCCCGTCCAGTGGATATACATAGATCGCGCTACGGAATTCCTGGCTCAAATACTGGTGGTCATTGATAGTTTTCTTCTGCAGCTTAAAGACAGGATAGAACACGACCCGCTTACGGGACTGTATAACAGGCTCGCTTTATACCCGTTATTGAACCAGCTCCTTAAAGAAGCTCAGAGGAAGGAAAAGCCGCTGGTGGTTGCCATGCTGGATCTTGATGATTTTAAAGTGATAAACGACCGGTTCGGTCACCATGCGGGTGACCGGGTTTTATGTGCTGCGGCCGGCATAATAAAGAAGGCTTTGCGGGCTGCAGATAAGGTGGTTCGGTACGGTGGAGAGGAATTTATAATTATGCTGCCGGATACCAGCCTGAATAGATCGCAGATTGCCCTGGAGCGTATAAGATCCCAGATAGCAGGGCAGAGGTTATTGCCAGAAATGGACGTTGTTGTCACGGCCAGTATTGGGGCTACGGAATATAGCGGCAGGGGAACTGCCAGTGTAAATGACCTGATAGCTCAAGCTGACAGGGCCATGTATAAAGCAAAAAAGGAAGGGAAAAACATGGTGGCTTGTGTTGAACCTGAGTCTCCGGGAAAACAGGAGGAGTGATCAGGAAAATTTAGCCCGGCAAGACCTATTTTTCATGATCCCGGGACTGTTTTAGTTTAAAGACAACTCGCCCCGGCTTCCCACATAATCTATATACAAGAACATTCTTTGGCACCAGGGAAAACTGGAGGTTGATTAACATGACCGGAGAAGAGCTGCACAAGCTTTCGGAAGCCGTGGAAATAATCACCGCCAAAGCCCGGGAATTTGGTCTGGACTTTTATGATATGTATTTTGAAATCTGCCCGGCGGATATCATCTATACCTTTGGGGCTTACGGCATGCCCACCCGTTTCTCCCACTGGACCTTTGGCAAAGCGTACCATAAAATGAAAACCCAGTATGATTACAACCTCAGCCGCATCTACGAAATGGTAATAAACTCCAACCCCTGCTACGCCTTTCTCCTGGAAGGCAATTCCCTGGTCCAGAACAAGCTGGTGATAGCCCACGTTCTGGCCCACTGCGACTTTTTTAAAAACAACGTCTACTTCAAGCATACCAACCGCAATATGGTGGAGTCCATGGCCAGTGCGGCCGAGAGATTCCGCGGTTACGAGCTTAAGTACGGCAAGGACAGGGTAGAAGCCTTTCTGGACGCGGTGATTTCCATCCAGGAACACGTAGACCCCTATCATTTCATAAAGGCCGGTCGGGAAAAGAAAAAGCAGGAAAAGGAAGAAGGTTCCTGTGCCTGCGGCCAGGGCAGGAAGTGCGGAAAACGACACCGGGAGGAAACCCCCTATGATGACCTGTGGGAGATCGATGAGCCCAAATGCGCCGGGCAGTGTGAAAAACCCAGGAAGTTCCCCCCGGAGCCGGAAAAAGACCTGTTGCTGTTTATTATGGAACATGCCCGGGATCTGGACGACTGGCAGCGGGACATTATATCCGTAATCCGTCAGGAAATGCTTTATTTCTGGCCCCAGTTGGAAACAAAAATTATGAACGAAGGCTGGGCCACCTACTGGCACCTGCGCATTATGCGGGAAATAGATCTTACTGAGGCAGAAGCGGTAGAGTTCGCCAAAATGCATGCCGGGGTAATTCAACCTTCCCGGGTGCGCCTGAATCCCTATCACCTGGGATTGAAAATTTTTGAAGACATTGAAAGGCGCTGGAACGAGCCCACCGGGGAAGAGAGGAAAAAATACAACCGCTCTGGCGGTGAGGGAAGGCAGAAGATCTTCGAGGTGCGTGAACAGGAAAATGATATTTCCTTCCTGAGGAACTACCTGACCAAAGAACTAATAGAGGAAATGGACCTTTATCTTTACAAAAAGATGGGCTACGATTGGAAGGTATCGGACAAAGACTGGGAAAAGGTCAAAGACGGCATCCTTTCCAGCCTGACCAACGGCGGCTACCCCTATATCGTGGTGGAAGACGGGGATTTCAATAAACGGGGCGATTTATACTTGAAACACTGTTACGAGGGCCTGGAGCTGGATGTGTTTTATCTGGAAAAGACTTTACCTTACGTATACCGCCTCTGGGGGAGGCCGGTGCACCTGGAGACGGTCATTGATAATAAAAAGGTGCTTTTCTCTTACAATGGGGAAAAGGTGAGTAAAAAATTTATTTAGCACTTCCAGAAAAATATAGCGGGCGGTGACCATTCCCGGGCGTATTTGGCGGGACGGCCTGCCGCCCTTTTGTTTGCTAGGGCGGCCCGAAGCGAGCCGCGGTGCGCATCTTACGCGGAAGCCAGGGAGTGAGCGGGACCCAGCACTCACTGGAATACTAGTTCTTCCCAAAACCTGATTTGTCAATTAAACCTGAAACACCGGGAGCAGAGTCATATTGTGGTGAGTGCTGGGCCGTTCCTTAAGCGGGTTGACTGAACACTTACGTTTCGGGTTAGACGAAGTAATCGATCTTTGCCCCGGGAAACAGTTCCTCTGTTTTTGAAACGAGGGTTTCCTTTAAACGGTGCATTAACTGCGGGGCGTAAACATATTTCCCGTAACCGAACTGGCCGAACCTGAACTTCCTGTTATCTTCATTCATGGGTAAAACGGTATTGGGGAACAGCGTTTTTATTCTGTTTTTTGCCCGTACGGTAAACCGGTGGGTGATAAATTCAAAAGACAACACCTGAGAGTCAGGGAGGGCCTCCCTTATTGCTTTTAATAAATCTATGTACTCCGTTTCCCAGCCGGGGTAGGCTATGATGGGAGCAATGATGAACCCCGTGGGATAACCAGCCTCTATAGCTTTTCTGGCTGCCTTTAATCGCTGTTCCAGATTTGGCGTCCCATGTTCAAAGGATTTTATTATTCTGGTAGTATTTACGCTAAAACGAACTGTTGTATGCCCGTTATGTTTTAAAATTAAAAGTGAGTCAATCTCAGTGAATTTGGTGGCAAAGCGAAAACGGCCAAAATCCTGGATGGCAAAAAAGAGAATGGTTTTGGCCAGTGCCCCGGTGTATTTTTCCACAGGGACCGGGTCGGAGGTGGCGGATCCTTCAAATATGGTCACTTCAGGTTTTCTCTGGATGATACAGTCCCTGGCTTTCTCCAAGATTTCCTCGATGTTGACATAAGCCCTGATGTAGGGCTTATTGGGCAGGCTGCCGAGCAAATAACAGTACTCACACTTTCCGGGGCAGGAAGTGGTCAATGGCAACTGGTAATGGGCCGACGGTTTACAGGTTTGAAAGGTAAGAGTTCTCCTCACGCCAAATACCAGCGTTCTCTTTGCTTCTCTGTAGGCTTCCTGCGGATTTTTCCCGGGGATGCCAGTTATCCTGTTATGGGAACGGGTTACAATCACCTCAATGTCGGCTAGTTTAAATGATTCCCAGAGGGATTTACCTAAAGGATATTCCAGGGCGTCCTGTTCAAATATTACTCTATCAGGGTAAAAATCCATATCAAACCACCCCTGTCGATACATATGTGTAACTTCTATTATAACCGTTTGGGCTTTCAAAAATTCCCAGGGTATACCGCGTTGCTGTTTACATGTCCGGCAGGACTCGCCGGATAACTTCATAATTTGTCAGGATTAGGGCCATCCTAGCTTAAAGGTATCAGAGCTTCAGGATGGCTTTTTTCCTACTATTTACCGTAACTTTCCCGCGCAGGCAGCATCTTTCGTGCTCCGTTTAGGTTTAGACCCGGATCGAGTGAGCCGGTAACAATATTTTTTGTCTGGGGGTGGCGGCGTTTGCGTCCGATCTGGAAAGGGGCAGTTAGTTTTGGCCTGGTTTACGTGCCCGTCAAAATGTATGCGGCTACGGAAAGGAAAGATGTAAAATTTAACTACTTACACGAAAAGTGCAAAAACCCCATTCAGTACCGGCGCTATTGTCCCTACTGCGAAGAAGAAGTTCCCCTGGAGGAACTGGTACGGGGATACGAGTATGAAAAAGGGCGTTATGTCATCTTGCGGGAAGAGGACTTTGCCGCCCTGCCCGGGGGAGACGGGCACAACATTGAAATCATGGATTTCGTGGAACTGGGGGAAATAGATCCTATCTATTACGACAAAGCTTACTATCTGGCCCCCGCCGGCGGCGGGGAAAAGGTCTACGAGCTGTTAAAGCGGGCCATGGAAGAGAGCGGCAGGGTGGCCGTGGCCCGGGTGACCATCCGCAGCAAGGTGAGCCTGGCCGTGTTGCGGGTGGCCAGGAGTGTGCTGTCCATGAGCACCATGTTTTATCCCGATGAGGTACGGGATGCCGGGGCCATTGAAGAAATGCACTACCGGGTGGAGGTGCCGGAAAAGGAACTGCAGATGGCGGTAAATTTAGTCAACAGCCTTACGGCTTCCTTTGACCCGGAGAAATATACCGATGCATACCGGCATGCGCTCATGGAATTAATCCAGGCCCGGGTAGCCGGCCGGCAGGTGGCCGAACCCACCCGGCCGGAAACGGCCAGGGTGGTGGACCTGATGGAGGCCTTGAAGGCCAGCATCGAAAAGGCTAAAAAGGAACGGGGCCGGCAAGCAACCGGGGATGCTCCCGGAGAACAAGAAATTGCTCCTAAAAAGCCCCGCCGCCGGGGACGCAAAAAGGCAGTTGGGGAGGCGTAAAGTTTTCCTTCTTTATTAAACAAAAGGAACGACCACCCGAAAGGACTAACGGGGGAGGTATGCACCGTGGAGGGGCAGGCATCTCTACCACTGCTGCGGCCCATGCTGGCCACATCATCACGGCCCTTTGACAGCCCAGGTTTTCTCTACGAAGTTAAATGGGACGGCTACCGCGTGCTGGCCTACCTGAACGGCGGTACGCTGTTGCGCTCCCGCAACTTGCGGGATATTACAGCCACTTTCCCTGAATTAAAGGAACTGCATAAATGTGTAAAAAACCAGCCGGCCATTATTGACGGGGAAATCGTCATTTTTCAGGATGGCCGGCCTTCTTTTGCCGCCCTGCAGGCCCGGGGGCGGCTGGAAGATCCTTTCAAGATTAAGGGCACGGCCCGCCGGCACCCTGCCATTCTTATGGCTTTCGATGTGCTTTACGCCGGTGGCCGCTCCCTGTTAAACGAACCTTTACGCCGCCGCAAGGAACTCCTGGCGGAAATGATTAAGCCCGGTGACCAGGTGCTGGTGTCCGAATTTGTTTTGCATCATGGGCGGGCCTTTACTGCCGCCTGCGTTGCCCGGGGTCTGGAAGGTGCCATGGCCAAGCACCTGGACAGCCCCTACCTCCCCGGCCGGCGTTCCCCTTACTGGCGCAAATTCCGCAACACCAGGGAGGCCGATCTGGTCATCTGCGGTTACCAGGTGGGGCGTGGCCGGCGGCGTCTCGGTGCCCTGTTATTGGGTGGATACCGGGGCGAGGAGCTTGTTTACCAGGGCAAGGTAGGTACGGGGTTCAGCCGGGAGGAGGAGGAACACCTGCTGGAACTGTTGTCACGCCTCGTTATACCCCGGCCTGTTCTGACCCTGCCGCCGGTAGAGGTTCGGCGCACCATCGCGGTGGAACCAGTACTGGTTTGCGCCGTAGAGTATCTTGACTTAACAGCCGGTGGCCTACTGCGGCATTGCAGCTACCGGGGTTTGCGACCGGATAAATCACCCCGGGAATGCCATTATCTTCTGGGGTAAAAAATTTTTTAACTGTCACCATTGCCGGGATTGCTCCATAATATGGTACCAAATACTGAAGGGAGGACTCCAAATGGGTTATGGTTTAACCGGTGGTTATCCGCAGTTTTCTTTCATCCTGTTCCTCATTTTGATCCTGTTGTTCTTTGGGGACGGGGCTTTTTACCACGGCAACCCGAAGTAAGACTATCCGGTTGGAAACTCAAGAGTAGATGCTTCTTTTACTTTCAAACTTGTAAAGAAGGGGGGGTTAAGATGAGCGGTTCCTATTATCCCTTTTACGGTCAGTTCTCCTTAATCCTGTTCCTGATCTTGATCTTGCTCTTCTTTGGGGATGGCATTTTCTACTGGGGTAATCCCAAGTAGAAAACAGCCCGTGCTCAAAAGAAGTTGCACTGAGCAAGGGGGTTTATGATGAGCGGTTCCTATTATCCCTTTTACGACTACTTCTCCTTAATCTTATTCCTGATCTTGATCTTGCTCTTCTTCGGCAAAGGGTTCTTCTATTACGGGTCAAACGCCAGTTAAATAGTTATTAATGAAGGGCTGCATCAAAGGATGCAGCCTTCATTCCATGTTGGGGCCCAGAAGGGATTGTGATAACCTGTTAGCAGTTGTCACGCATAGTTTACAGAAACTGGATAATAACATTGTCATTGCTGGTATGGGGAGCTTTTTTCACCCGCACCTCCAGTAAGCCGTGGCGGTAAGAGGCCGTGGCCGTCTCCGGCCTCACGGGGCAGGGGAAATTTACTACTTGCTGAAATTCTTCTGCCGTCCCGGCAGGCAGCACCGTAGCCTGGCTTTTGGGTTCCGGGAGCCTTTTAAAACGGCGGCCGCGGATTTCCAAACTGCTGGTCCTGACCGAAAGATGCAGGTCTTCCCGCCTCTGCAATCCCGGGATCTCGACCACGGCGATGATTTCGTCACCCAGCTCATGAACGTGGGCGGGAACAGGGGAATTATGCTCTCTTTTCGTGTCTTTACCCATCCAGTCCAATGCCGCCAGCTCCGCCAGGTTCAACAGGGAGGGTTGAATCTTTTTGAGTATATTTTCCCGGATACTTAGAAGCTGCAAAAGAAAGTTATTTTTTTCTTCATTCACTGTCTATCCCCATCCTTTCCCGGGATTAAATTAACCGCTTTCACTTTTTGGGAAACCTGTCAATATTATCAGGTTGCGTTTCTTCGAGCTTAAATCTGTTTATCGATTAAATCTGAATCCACGTGAAGACCCCGTCCAATGCCCTGCAGGGTAGTGGAGAGATCGATATGCTTGAGTATAGCAATATTAAAATCGCCCACGTTAAAGGAACCCTGATCTGCGCTAAGATCCATGGTGTTCTTACTGGCGGAGATATTAACCTCCCCCAGATTAAAGGTTCCTCCGGCCTGAATCTGATTTATTTTAAAAGCGCCAATAATTACGGGCATTATAAACCTCTCCTGAAAATTTGCCTATTTAAGGGATTTGGCCGCCTTTTGCCTTGGTAACTTTTCAAGGGGATAAGTGCCGTACATGTTTCCATCACCGGAGTTCAGGGAACCCGGGCCGGCCTGGACCGTCATTTCACTGGTGGGCAGGCAAACCACCCGCTCGCCCACGATCAGCGTACCGCCGGACTGGATGCTGTTGACCTTGATGGTGCCGATAATGATGGTCACCATAGACACCGCCTCTGTAAAGGCCTTTGTGTCAAGATATGTTCCAGGGAGGACTTTAGTGCTTTTGCCGGTGCCCCGGTTTTAGGTCGGGTTGATTGAAGCCATAATAGGGTGAGGGGGTAAAAACATGGACCAGGAGATGAGCAAGGTTTTGGGAAAATCCCTTTCCTTTACCAACCTGGACAAGCTGTTCTGGCCCGAAGAAGGTTTAACCAAAGCTCATTTGATAAAATACTACAGCGATATAGCTCCCTTTTTGCTGCCGTATATTCATAACCGCCCCCTGGTCATGAAACGCTATCCCGACGGCATCAGCGGGGAAGCTTTTTATCAGAAGGAATGTCCTGATTATGCTCCCGATTGGATTGAAACCTTTCCCGTCCACCATTCGGAGAGGATAATCAACTACATAATCTGCAACGATCTGGCCACTTTACTTTGGCTTGCCAACCAGGCCTGCATTGAAGTGCACGCCTGGCTGTCTATACGGGACAATATAGAGTGTCCCGATATTGCCGTAATGGACCTGGATCCGGCTCAAGGCGCCACTTTCAGGGACATCCTGCGGGTTGCCCTTTTGGTGCGTGAAGCCCTGGCGGAGTTTGGCCTCCAGGCTTTCGCCAAAACATCCGGGGCCAGGGGATTGCACCTGTTCATCCCCATCCGGCCGGTATATCCTTTCCGGGATGTCGCCCGGGCCATGGAGTATATCGCCCAACTGGTCAACCGGGTCTATCCCGCCCGGACCACCCTGGAACGCGCAGTGCCCAAGAGAAAGGGGAAAGTTTACCTGGACTATTTACAGAACGGGCGCGGTAAAACCATGGCCTTTCCTTACAGCCTGCGCCCTTTGCCCGGCGCCCCTGTTTCAACCCCTCTGACCTGGGATGAGGTCCAGTCCCTGAACGTGAACCCGGTCGACTTTAACATAAACACTATTTTTGAGCGCCTGAAGGAAGCCGGGGATCTTTTCAGAGACCTCCTGGTGCAGGAGCAAAGCCTGGACGCCATTCTGGACATGCTGGCCAGGCCCAGTGGATTAACGTTGGGGACGGAAGGTTAAGATATAGCCTCCCTGGTTTCCGGTTTGTGCTGCCGGGGGGTCCTTTGGGTCCTCCGGCTCTTTTTGTGCGGGCAGGTCCCCTTTGCCCACCAGGCAGCTATGGGTTATACCTACATTTAATGCGCCCCCCAGTTGATCTACGTTGATGTTTTCCAGGTTGATGGTGAATTGTTCCACATGCATGCGGTCAACGTGAAATTTTTCTATGCGCCAGTGCTGAGATTCCAGCAGTTCCCTGAGCAGGGCAACTTCTTTTTTGAGCCGGTCCACGTCCTGTTGGAGGGGCAGAAGGGCATCTGTGCCGGTACAGCGGCAAAACCTCTTTTTCATCAGGGTAAAAATATGTCTGAAAAAGATGCCCATCTTGCCATCCCTCTGTAAGGCGTGGTATCTTTTTGCTACCCCGGTGAATTCCACTAGTATATATTCATTGGTGGTACAAATTTTCCCATTGGGGCAGGAGTTTTACCTTTCTTTCCCGAATGCCTTTTCAACCCGAGGTGAGCGTGGTGGATGAGAAAGTCTACTGGATGGGCTGGCAGTATCTCCTGCCCGGTAGTGCCAAGCGTATCTGGAACTTAGTGGAAAGGTTTGGTTCCCCCGGGGCGGCCTGGATGGCCTCCGGGGAAGCTCTGGTCACCAGGGGCGGTTTTGAGCCCCGGGGGGCGGCGCACCTGGTGCGCCGCCGCTCTGAACTGGATCTCCAGGAAGAACTGGCCCGGTTACAGGAACAAAACATAACCTATATCACCTTTGAGGATGGTGACTATCCCCAGTTGCTGCGGGTCATTTTTGATCCCCCGCCCGGTCTTTTTGTCCGGGGTACCCTGCCCCCGCCCGGTGGGCAGGCGGTGGCCGTCGTGGGTTCCCGGCGGCCCACCCCCTACGGTGTGACTGTGGCCGAGAAATTGGGCGGGGAACTGGCCCGGGCGGGGGTAACCGTGGTGAGCGGCATGGCCCGGGGGATTGACAGCGCCGCCCACCGGGGTGCCCTGGCGGCCGGGGGACGGACGGTGGCCGTGCTGGGTTGCGGCGTCGATGTGGTTTACCCCCGGGAAAACAAGCGGCTGATGGACGAAATTATCGAAGCCGGGGCGGTGATCAGCGAGTTTCCCCCCGGTTCTCCCCCCGAGGCGTGGCACTTTCCGGTACGCAACCGGATCATCAGCGGTTTATCCCGGGCCACGGTGGTGGTGGAAGCCGCGGAGAAAAGCGGCGCCCTCATTACGGCGGACCTGGCCCTGGACCAGGGGCGGGATGTGATGGCCGTGCCCGGTCCCGTAACCAGCCCGCAAAGCCGCGGTCCCAACCAGTTAATCAAGCAGGGTGCCCGGCTGGTGGAAAGCGTGGCGGATGTCCTGGAGGAACTGGGCATCACCTGCCTTTTCCCGGGAAAACATCTTCAGTCCCCGGTAATGCCCAGGCTTACTACCGAGGAGGAAACGGTTTACGGGATGCTGTCTGGTGACCCCGTACCGGTGGATATAATTATTGAAAATACGGGACTGGCCACGCAACAGGTGTTGTCCGCCCTGATGTTTCTGGAGGTCAAGGGCCTGGTCAGGCAGTTTCCCGGCCGGCTCTACGCCCGGCGTGAAAAACCCACCCGGTTCTAAAGTCCCGGGGTCTTCATACATTTTTTAAAGAAGATTCGTGCGGTTAATATAATGGTTAAACCGGAAAAAAAGAAGGTGGCCTTCTTTGTCCAAAACGCTGGTTATTGTAGAATCGCCTGCCAAAGCAAAAAGCATCGGCAAGTTATTGGGTAAAAAATATACCATCAAAGCCTCTATGGGTCATGTGCGGGATTTGCCCAAGAGTCAGTTCGGGGTGGACGTAGAGCACGGTTTTGCGCCCAAGTACATTACCATCAGGGGCAAGGGGGAAATCATTAAGGAACTCAGGACGGCGGTAAAAAAGGCCGACCGGGTGTTGCTGGCTTCCGACCCCGACCGGGAAGGAGAGGCCATTGCCTGGCATCTGGCCAACGTTTTGGAAATTGACGAGAATACGCCCTGTCGCATTGAGTTTAATGAAATAACCAAGCAGGCCGTGCAAAATGCCGTAAAAGCACCCCGGCCCATCGATTACAACCGGGTGAATGCCCAGCAGGCCCGCCGGATACTGGACAGGCTGGTCGGCTATAAACTGAGCCCCCTGTTGTGGCGCAAGGTCAAGAAAGGTCTTTCAGCCGGCCGGGTCCAGTCCGTGGCGGTGCGGCTGATCTGCGAGCGGGAAGAGGAGATCAACGCCTTTGTTCCCGAAGAATACTGGACCTTAACGGCCGTATTTTCCTGCCGGGGAAAGGATCCCTTTGAGGCCAGACTGTACAAGATTGGGGATAAAAAGGCAGAAATAACCAGCCAGGCGCAGATCGAGGAAATCTTAAAGGAGCTAAAGGGAGTCTCCTACCGGGTCATTAAAATTACCCGCAAGGAGAAAAGCCGGCAGCCGGCCCCGCCCTTTACCACCAGCAGCCTGCAGCAGGAGGCCTACCGCAAGCTCAATTTCACCGCCCGCAAAACCATGATGGTGGCCCAGCAACTTTACGAAGGGCTGGAACTGGGTAAGGAGGGCCCCGTGGGCCTGGTTACCTATATCCGTACCGACTCCACCCGCGTGGCCGTACAGGCCCAAATGGACGCCCGGGCTTACATTCAGGAAAAATTTGGCCCTGAGTATGTCCCGGAAAAGCCACGGCAGGTAGCGGCTAGGGGACGGGCGCAGGATGCCCACGAAGCCATCCGGCCCACCGCGGTGGAACGGGAACCCGAGGCCATTAAGCAGTACCTTACGCCGGATCAGTACAAGCTCTATAAATTAATCTGGTCTCGCTTTGTGGCCAGCCAGATGAACCCGGCCGTTATTGAAACCACCAGCATTGATATTACCGGAGGTCGTTATACTTTCAGGGCTACCGGGTCAGTGGTCAAGTTCCCCGGGTTTACCCGGGTTTATGTGGAATCCCGGGATGACGAAACTAAAGAGGAGGAAGGGGTTCTGCCCGCCATTTCCGAGGGGGAAACCCTGGAGGTCAAATCCCTTACGCCGAAACAGCACTTCACCCAGCCGCCTCCCCGTTATACCGATGCCACCCTGGTGAAGGTGCTGGAGGAAAAAGGGATCGGCCGTCCCAGTACCTATGCACCCATTCTGGAAACAATCATCAAGCGGGGATATGTGGTGCGGGAGAAAAAGCAGCTTGTCCCCACCGAGCTGGGGATGGTAGTGGTAGATTTATTGAAAAAGCATTTTCCCGATATTATTGATGTGGAGTTTACCGCTCAGATGGAGGAAAGCCTGGACCGCATAGAGGAAGGGGAAATGGATTGGGTGCGGGTGATCCAGGACTTTTACGGTCCCTTCCAGGAAACTCTTGCCCGGGCGGAAGAAGAAATCGGTCAGGTGACCGTGTCCGATGAAGTCAGCGAGGAAATCTGCGAACAGTGCGGCCGCAATATGGTGGTCAAAAGGGGCCGCTACGGGAAGTTTCTGGCCTGTCCCGGCTTTCCCGAGTGCCGGAACACCCGGCCCCTGCTGGAGCCTACCGGGGTGCCCTGCCCCCAGTGTAAAGGCGAGCTGGTGGTGCGGCGCAGTAAAAAGGGCCGCAAGTTTTACGGTTGCAGCCGCTACCCCGATTGCGATTTTGTGGTTTGGGATGAGCCCTCCGGCGAAAAATGCCCCCGCTGCGGTGGTCTTCTGGTAATCAAAAGGGGACGGGGTGAACAGGAGGAACTGGAGTGCGTCAATGAGCAGTGCCGGTACCGGGTCGGCAGGGGTGAAACCGCGCGGGATGTGACTGCCGGGAGTGAACTGGTGGAAGAAAAGCCTTCATTTGACTCCTGGCACAACGATGCTTTGCTGTCCTTGACGGGGGAAAAATCAGGCCCCACTGCAACTCGCGGAACTGGAGGAAGAAGTTAAATGGCCGAGGCAGTAACGGTTATAGGTGCCGGGCTGGCCGGCGCGGAAGCGGCCTGGCAACTGGCCCGGCGGAACATACCCGTTAAGCTCTACGAGATGCGCCCGCATAAGTTTACCCCGGCCCATCACACTGGCTTCTTTGCCGAGCTGGTGTGCAGCAATTCCTTGAGGGCTATAGCCCTGGAAAATGCTGTGGGCTTGTTAAAAGAGGAAATGCGCCGGCTGGACTCCCTGATCATGGCCTGTGCCGGTAAATACCGGGTGCCGGCCGGGGGTGCCCTGGCCGTGGACCGGGAAGGTTTTGCCCGGGCAGTTACGGAGATCCTGGAAAGCCACCCTTTGGTGGAGGTTTACCGCGAAGAAGTTACTGATATTCCGCCGGAAGGCATAGTGGTTCTGGCCACCGGTCCCCTGACCTCGGAAGCCATGTCCAGGTCCCTGAGGGATTTGACCGGCATAGAGTATCTTTATTTTTACGATGCTGTGGCGCCCATAGTTACCCGGGATTCCATCAATTTCGACAGGGTTTTTTGCTCCTCCCGTTACGGCAAGGGGGAAGGGGAGTACATCAACTGCCCCATGACCAGGGAGGAATACGAGCGTTTTCAGGAAGCCCTGGCCACGGCCGAAAGGGCGCCCCGCAAGGAGTTTGAAAAGGAGATTAATTTTGAGGGCTGTTTGCCCATCGAGGTGCTGGCCCGGCGGGGAAAGGATGCCATGCGCTACGGGCCTTTAAAGCCGGTTGGTTTGATTGACCCCCGCACGGGCCGCCAGCCTTATGCGGTAGTCCAACTGCGCCAGGACAACGCCGCCGGTACCCTTTATAACCTGGTGGGGTTTCAAACCCACCTCAAGTGGGACGAACAAAAACGGGTTTTCCGCATGATCCCGGGGCTGGAAGAAGCGGAATTCGTCCGGTTCGGCGTGATGCACCGCAACACCTATGTCAATTCGCCAATCCTGCTTTATCCCACCTTTGAGTGCAAAAAACGGGCCGGGCTTTTCCTGGCCGGGCAGATGACCGGGGTGGAGGGCTACGTGGAGTCGGCGGCTTCCGGGTTAATGGCCGGTATCAATGCAGCCCGGCTTTACCGGGGCCAGCGGCCCGTGGTTTTTCCTCCAGAGACGGCCCACGGTTCCATGGCCCATTATATTACCAGCGCGGATCCGAAGCATTTTCAACCCATGAATGTTAACTTCGGTTTATTCCTTCCCCTGGATGAAAACATTAAGGACCGGCGCAGGCGCAACCTGGCCCTGGCCCAGCGGGCGCTGGAAATGCTGGAAAGGTGGAAGCAGGAAGTGGATATATAAAGGGAGAGTGAACCGGTTGTATCCGTACATAGACAACTTTATCTACTATCTCCAGCTGGAAAAGAACGCCTCCCCCCATACGCTGGATAACTACCAGCGGGATCTCTTCCAGGGTCTGGATTTTTTCGCCCGGGCTCTGGGAAAACCCGATCACCTGGTTTTACCCGAAGACATCAATCGCCAATTGCTGCGGGCTTTTTTAGCCCACCTGCAGTCCCAGGGGTTTTCCCGGGCCACCATTGCCCGGAAACTGGCCACCTGGCGTTCTTTTTTCCGTTATCTAACCCGTGAAGAAGTGTTAACCGCCAACCCTGCCGGCCACCTTTCTTCCCCGAAAATTGAACGGAAGTTGCCCCGGTTTCTCTTTGCCGATGAATGCCGGGCCCTGGTTGAGGCACCCCCGGACGACACTCCCCTGGGCCGGCGGGACCGGGCACTGCTGGAGACCCTTTACGCCGGCGGCATGCGGGTGGGGGAGCTGGTTGCCTTAAACCTGGATGACGTGGATCTGACCCGTGCCACCATACGGGTGGCCGGTAAGGGTGCCCGGGAACGTCTGCTGCCTGTCGGTGCGTTTGCAGTACGGGCCCTGGAAAATTACCTCCTGACCGGCCGGCCGGCTCTGGCAACTGCACGCTCAGGGGAAGCCCTCTTTCTCAATTACCGGGGTGAGAGGCTTTCGGTACGAGGGGTAAGGAAAATAATCGATAAATATGTCCATCAGATATGCCTGGATCGGCAGGTGAGCCCCCACGTGCTGCGCCATTCCTTTGCCACCCATTTGCTGGACAACGGGGCCGATTTGCGGGCCGTGCAGGAATTGCTGGGACACGTGCGCCTGTCCACCACCCAGATTTATACCCATGTCACCAGGGAACGATTAAAGGAAGTTTACCGCCGTGCCCACCCCAGGAGCCAATTGCGATGCTCGGAAGTAGAGATGAATAGGCCGTTTTAGGGCAGTGGCAAAAATATTTTACCCCGGCACGGATCAGGATTTATGCGGGTTGCGGGCATGGGCAGGGAGCGTTTTAGCAAAATTGACCCCAAAGAAGAAAAACAAAGGAATAGCGAAAAAGGGGAAGAAATAAGAAGGGAACCCTCCTTTTCTGGCGAATTCTTTTTTATATCCCCAAAAAAAGAACCAGAGGAGGTTTCCCTTATGGCTATTATACCACAACAACGACTTTTTGGGTGGCGGGAAATTGACGAACTGGGAGATTTGGAACGCCTGGTCCTGGTTCTCGAATATCTACCCGACGAGGAACTCATGCAAAAGCTGGAGCGAGAACGCGGGCACGACCGGAACGATTACCCGGCCCAGGGCCTGAAGTTGCATTTTAGAGCAAAAAAATATACAATAATATGTTGATGCCTGCGAAAGGAAGGTCTTTATGTTTCATTCCACGACTATTGTGGCGGTCCATAAGGATGGCCGGGTAGCCCTGGCCGGGGACGGCCAGGTGACTTTCGGCCAGCATACTATATTGAAACACCAGGCGAAAAAGATTCGCCGCCTGCACAATAACCGGGTGCTCGCCGGCTTTGCCGGTTCCGTAGCCGACGCCTTCACCTTATTTGAGAAGTTTGAAGGAAAGCTGGAAGCCCATCACGGCCAGCTCCAGCGAGCCGCCGTGGAACTGGCCAAGGAATGGCGCATGGATAAGTTCTTGCGCCGCCTGGAAGCCCTCCTGGTGGTAGCCGACCGGCAGCACCTGCTGGTCCTTTCCGGGGGTGGGGAGGTTATTGAGCCCGATGATGGGATTGCGGCCATTGGCTCGGGAGGTCCCTACGCCCTGGCCGCCGCCCGGGCCCTGGCCAAACATACGGATCTTTCCGCCGGGGAAATCGCCCGGGAAGCCCTGTTGATTGCCGCGGGCATTTGCGTTTATACCAACGACCGCATTACTGTGGAGGAGCTGTAATTTTTATTAAGGAGAGAGCAGGGATGGAAAACCTTACTCCACGCCAGATCGTGGCCGAGCTGGATAAATACGTGATCGGGCAAAAGGAAGCTAAAAGGGCCGTGGCCATCGCCCTGCGCAACCGCTACCGCCGCAGCCGCCTGCCCGAGGAGTTGCGGGATGAGGTGGTGCCCAAGAACATCCTGATGATTGGCCCCACGGGAGTGGGGAAAACCGAAATTGCCCGCCGTCTGGCCAAACTGGTGAAGGCCCCCTTTATCAAAGTGGAGGCCACCAAATTTACGGAAGTGGGTTATGTGGGCCGGGACGTGGAGAGCATGGTCCGGGATCTCGTGGAGACATCGATCCGCATGGTACGCCAGGAAAAAATGGAAAAGGTCATGGACAGGGCAACTAAAATGGCCGAAGAGCGGATCATCGAGTTGCTCGCCCCCCTGCCCCGCCAGGAAACGCCCCGCAATCCCATCGAGGCCATTTTGGGAAGCGCCTTTGGCGGCGTGACCCGGCAAAGCGGGGAAACCGATCCCATGCAGGAAAGCCGGATCAAGCGGGTGCAGTTCGAGCGGGAAGCCCTGCGGCAGAAACTGGCCCGGGGCGAGCTGGAAAACGAATACCTGGAAATCGAAGTAGAAGATAACACCATCCCCACCCTGGAGGTGTTCACCGGTTCCGGGGTGGAAGAATTGGGCATCAACATCCAGGACGTACTGGGGGGCATTTTCCCCAAAAAGAAGCGTAAACGCAAGGTAACGGTGGCCGAAGCCCGGAAGATTCTCACCCAGCAGGAAGCCCAGAAGCTGATTGATATGGACGAAGTGACCACCGATGCCGTGCGCCGGGCGGAGGAGCACGGGATTATCTTCCTGGACGAGATCGACAAAATTGCCAGCCGGGAAGGGGGAGCCGGGCCCGACGTTTCCCGGGGAGGGGTGCAACGGGACATTCTGCCCATTGTGGAAGGTTCAACGGTGATGACCAGGTACGGGCCGGTGAAAACCGACCACATCCTTTTTATTGCTGCCGGGGCCTTTCATACGGCCAAGCCTTCGGATCTTATTCCCGAACTGCAGGGGCGTTTCCCGATTCGCGTCGAGTTGTCGAGCCTTTCAGAAGAGGATTTTCTACAAATTCTGACCGAGCCGGAAAACGCCTTAATTAAGCAATATACCGCCCTTTTAGCTACTGAGGGTGTCAACGTGATATTTTCACAAGATTCTCTTGTCGAAATCGCAAAAATCGCTTATACTGTAAATGAGCAAACCGAAAACATAGGTGCCCGGCGGTTGCATACTATTATGGAAAAGCTGCTGGAAGATCTGTCCTTTGATGCACCGGAATTACAGGGACAAACAATTACCATCGACCGGGATTATGTCCAGCAAAAACTAGGCGACATAGTAAAGAACGAAGACCTGAGTCGCTACATCTTATAAGAAAGGAGTGCAGGCAGGCATGCGCAATCTTCTGGAAAAAACCCGTGCATTGAACAAACTGCTGCAAAAATCCGCCGGTTATCCGGTAGATTATAAAGAGATGGCGGTTACCTTAAGTGAAAATATAGGTTGCAATGTTTACATTATCGACCGGCGGGGCAAGGCTCTAGGTTATGCCTTTATGAAAGGTTTTAGCTGTGAGATCATGCGTGAAATGGTGGAGTCCCCCGAGGGTTTCCCCGAAGAATATAACGAATACCTGTTGCGCATTAACGAAACACAGGCCAACTTTTGCCAGACTGTAAATGCATGCGTGTTCAATCACAACCAGCGCTGCAAGTTCAACAACAAGGTAACCACGGTAGTTCCCATCGTGGGAGCCGGTTCCCGCCTGGGAACCCTTATCCTGGCGAGGTTTGGCAGCAACTTTACCGACGAGGATTTAATCCTGGCCGAGTACGGGGCCACCGTAGTAGGAATGGAAATCCTGAGGGCCCGGGCCGACCGCATGGAAGAAGAGGCCCGCAAGCGGGCCGCGGTGCAGATTGCCCTGGGCACCCTGTCCTACTCCGAGCTGGATGCCGTGCAGCATATTTTCGAGGAGCTGGACGGGGACGAGGGCCTGCTGGTGGCCAGCAAAATTGCCGACCGGGTAGGCATCACCAGGTCGGTAATTGTCAATGCCCTGCGTAAGTTTGAAAGCGCCGGGGTGATTGAATCCAAGTCCCTGGGTATGAAGGGCACCTACATTCGGGTGTTAAACGACAGGCTGCTGGAGGAGCTGGAAAGACTCAAGCAGCATTAAAAAAGTGAGTAGTTAGGGAATGAAAACCACAGCTTTTTTAGGCTGTGGTTTTTTCCTGATCAATTAAAGCCAGGTTTTTAAACGTTCCTTAAATACCACAATGCCCTGGCGGGTTACGGCAACGGCCTTGTCCCGGCGAAGTTCGCCCAAAATGCGGTTGGCCGTTTCCCGGGAGGTGCCTACCAGGTTGGCCAGTTCCTGGTTGGTCAGGGGCATGGTGATACGGATACCCTCTTCTTCCGGCTTACCGTGTTCCCGGGCCAGTTCCAGGAGCACACTGGCCAAACGGCGGGTGGTATCTTTTAAGGCCAGTTCCATGATCTGTCGCTGGGATACCCTCAGGCGCCGGGCCATAATCTTCAGCAGGGCAAGGGCAATGGAAGGATTTTTCAAAATGAGCGCGTCCATATCCCGGTTGCGGATCAGACCCACATGGGCATCTTCCACTACTTCGGCGCAGGCCGGGTATTCGCCGCCATCAAAAAGGACTACTTCGGCAAAAACCTCGCCCGGGTTGATGTAGTGCAGGATGTGTTCCCGCCCTTCTTCATCCTGTTTGTAGATTTTTACCCGTCCGGATTTTAAAAGATAAACCGCTTCCCCGGGCTCCCCCTCCATAAAAATAATGTGCCCTTTGCGGTATTTTCTGTCCAGGATTAAGCGGGCAATTTCCGCCAGTTGCTCATCGGAGAGCCCGGCAAAAATGGGGATGTGCCTTAACTGCTCTATTTCTCCCGGCAACATAACTCACCTCTTCAATAAAAGACCCAGAATTACTTTTCTTTCGCAAACGAAAGTTTTCCCTGTAGGGCGAGGTGCAGGAGGATAAACATGGCGTGGGACCAGCCCAGAGGTATTACCCAGGCCGGCCCGCCCCGTTCTTTGTCCACCTGTTCGGGTAACAGACCGGTGGGTCCGGCATTATCCAGTGCCCAGCGGTAAAGGGCGCGGGCAGTATCCTGCTCGCCCCGCAGGGCGTGGACGATTCCCAACCAGAGGGTAGTCAATATCCAGGGGTTTCCGCCCCGGTAACCGTCCCATTCATAGCGATGAACGCCCCCTACCCGATTGTTACCCAGCACCCGGGTAATATTTTTCACAGTGGAATCCATTAAAGGATGGCCGGGTTCGAGTACCCGGAAGGGGAACACCAGGCCCAGAAGGGAGGAGTCAATGCGGGTGTCCTTTTCCACCCAGTAAATTTCATATAACCCAGGAGGTTCCTTGTCCTTCCAGGCCTGTTCGCCCCGGTCCAGGGCGCACTGGTAATCGTAGCAGCTAACCCGTCGGTTGATCCCCCGCAGGAAGCACTGCCGGTCTGGATTCCAGAGGTGGGTGAGAATGGATTTCCGTACAGTTTCCGCTGCCTCGCTCCATTTTTTTGCCTTTTCGGGTGCACCGATGCTTCCGGCCAGGGCCGCGGCACCTCTCAGTCCCCCGTAGATTGCCGCCGCTGCGTAGGTGCTCTGGATAAAGTTGTCTTCCCACAGGTCCAGCCCCGGTTCAGGCAACCCGTTTGGGGAAAGGTGTTCCACCAGATAAGCGGCACCTAAAAAAGTTGAAGGCCAGATTTCCTGCAAGAATTCCCTGTCCCGGGTCAGTTTGAAGTGGTGGTGGTAGCCCCATAAAACCGCTCCTACCTGGTCAATTTGTTTTCCCCAGGTGGGGGCCCAAAAACCATTGGTAAAGTAGCGCTGCTGCCAGCTTCCATCGGAATTCTGCACCCGGGAGGCGAAACGGTAGAATTCCCGGGCTTCCCGGTGATAGCCGGCCTCATCAAAGGCCAGGGCGGTATACATGCCGTCCCGAGGCCAGCAATAGCCGTACCCGCCGCAACCGGTATAAAAGGGGTCGAATTCAGGGGCTGCAATGCTGCCGCCCGTTTCCCGGTTGGTCAGGAGTTTTAAAACCATCAGGGACCGGCGAAAAGCGCCGTGCTCTTCCCCCTCTTCCCCCGGTAAGGGCCGGTGATTCAGCCAGCGTTCCCAAAAACCGGCCGTTTCTTCACGCCACTGTTGTCCCGATTTACCGGAAACCCTGGAGAGCAGCTCAAGAACGGCAGCTTCACTGGACGCGGCGGCCAGGTAAAGGGTCAATTCACGGGTTTCCCCGGGCAAAATCTCTCCCATTTCCCAGGCCACGGCTCCGGCTCCGGCGCGCAGGGTGGAAGAATCGCCGTAAAATTCGCCCCGGCTAGCCGGTTCAAGAGGATCGCCGGGGGTGTCCCGGCGGCCGGTATGGTATCCCACCAGGGGGTGACCCGGGGCCCTTAAGGCCAGAAAAATGTTGCGGCGGAATTGGATTAGCGTCTGGTGGGTTAATTCGAGGTACATGGTATCGTAAAGAGCTGATTCGTCAATGAGAAAGGTGCAGTAGACCACTAAATTAAGAGTGCGTACCCGGTCGGAAAGATTGGTCAACCGGTACTGGCGGGCAAGTACATCTTCATCGGGCAGAATAAAATCGGCCTGTTCCACTAAAAGGGCCACGTCGTCCCGGCGCCTGCAGGTTAGAACCACGGGGGTTTCGTTCAGGTAATGCTGTTCGCCGTGCCAGGGGGGCTCATGCAGCCACCAGACCCCTTCCGGGGCGGGGGCGGTTTGGCGGACACCTACGATAAACTGGCCGAGATGCTGTGCCTGGTCAATGTGCGGCCAGAACAAGCGGTAGAGTTCCCCGGTATTTTTAATGGTGGCCAGCATGCGGCCGTTGCCAATAACGGCGCCGGGGAGGAGGGGCAATAGCTTGCGATGCATGGAACAACCTCCGCAAAATATTTTACAGCGCTGGATTACAGGTTTCAAATGCTGCCATAAAAGTAGGGTGTTCTCTTCTATTTTCGTCCTTGTACTGGCAGGCCTGAAGGTAGCAGGAAAACTATTGCAAAAAGGCATAAGACGGGTTTTCCCCGATGTTTATAGTTTACCTGTCCATTCTCTGCCTGACAACGAAAAATCCCGGTTTTTTAAGCCGGGTGTTCCTGACGTTACATTTTGCCCGGGATAAGGATGCCTTTTCTCTAATGTAGCAAGCGGTAATCCGTTCTTACCCGGCGAATATAATGGGTATGCAAAATCTCTTTAGCCTTTTCGCTCAAGGGGTGACCGAGAAACTCCCGGTAAATTTGTTGTACCGCCGGGTTTTCATGGGCGCGGCGAAACTCTTTGTTTAAATCTATTTTGTACAATGCCTGGGCCCTCTGCATGCGGCGTTCAACCATGTTTGCTTCCCGCCGGTTCAATCGTCCCAGGATGGGTTGACCTCCTCCGCCCACACATCCTCCCGGGCAGGCCATAATCTCGATAAAATGAAATTTTTCTCCCCTCTTGATCCGCTCCAGCAGGCGACGGGCGTTCCTGGTGCCATGGGCCACGGCCAGGCGCAGGGTCTGGTCCTTTAGTTTAAGCCGTGCTTCCTTTATGCCACGCAGTCCGCGGAATTCCCGGAATTCCAGCCGGGTGGGCAAATCCCTGCCTTCCACCAGGGCATAAGCGGTGCGTATGGCTGCTTCCATGACCCCACCGGTGGCGGCAAAAATAACGCCGGCTCCGGTGGACAACCCCAGGGGTTGGTCGAATTCCTCATCTTCCAATTCATCAAACCGGATGCCCGCCTGACGGATCATCCGGGCCAGTTCCCGGGTAGTCAAAACGTAATCCACATCCCTTAAACCCCGGGTGACCAGTTCTGGCCTGGCGGCCTCAAATTTTTTGGCCGTGCAGGGCATTACCCCCACTACCACCATTTTTTTCGGATCCAGGCCTTCTTTTTCCGCATAATAGGTCTTGGCCAGGGCGCCAAACATTTCCATGGGGGATTTACAGGTGCTCAGGTTGTCCACAAATTCGGGATAGAAGTGTTCGCAGAATTTCACCCATCCCGGACTGCAGGAAGAGATCAGGGGCAGTTTGCCGTGCCCTTTCAGTCGCTCCAGCAGCTCGTGGGCTTCTTCCACAATGGTCAGGTCCGCGGCCAGTTCGGTGGTAAAGACCCGGTCAAAACCCAGTCGCCGCAGGGCAGCGGCCAGTTTGCCCCGTATAACCGTTCCCACTCCCAGGCCAAAGGCTTCTCCCAGAGTGACCTGGATGGCCGGGGCGGTCTGTACCACTACAAATTTATCCGGATCTTCAATGGCCCGCCATACCTCATCGATATATTCCCTTTCGGTGAGGGCGCCGGTGGGGCAGGCCATTACACACTGGCCGCAGCAGATGCAATCTACCTCGCCCAGATCCCTGCCGAAAGGCGGGCCGATGACCAGGTCAAAACCCCGGTTGCGCGGGCCCAGAACGCCAACCCCCTGTACCTCCCGGCAAACCGCCTCACAGCGGCGGCATCTGATGCACTTGTTATAGTCCCTGATGATAAAGGGATTTTTATTGGCTACAGGATAACGGCGCCGTTCCCCGGTAGCCCTTACCCTGCGGATACCCATTTCATCGGCCAGGCGTTGCAGCTCGCAGGTGAGATTGCGCACACACGTGGGACATTCCCCCTCGTGTTCCGTGAGCAACAGCTCGACCACCCTTTTCCGGGCCCGCCTGGCCCGGGGGCTGTGGGTGTAAACCTTAATGCCTTCGCTGGCCGGGTAAACGCAGGAAGCCTGCAGGGTTCTTCTGCCGTTGGCTTCCACTTCCACCAGACAGACACGGCATATGCCAGCTTCGTGGACGCCCGGGAGGTAGCAAAGGCTGGGGATATCGATACCTTCGGCGCGGCAGATTTCCAACAAATTCATCCCTTTGGGTACTTTTACGGGCCGGTCGTTAATCCAGATCCCGACTTTTTCTTCTTCCGGCTGGGGGACGGGTTCACAATGGCCGGCAGGTATTCGGGCGGCATTTTCCACTTCTGGTTCCCTCCTAATTTCGGCACTTCCATCTTAATGGCAGTATCCTGAGGCACGCGTTGTCCGCGCCCGTTCAAGATTACCCTTAGTGTTTATCCAGGGCTGTTTTTTAATGCGTTTTGCATAGTTTGTTATGCCGGGGCGCAAGCTAAAGGCGAGGTGAATGAGCATGCGGCTAAAACAAAACGTAGGTTCCACGGACCGGCTGGCCCGCATAATAGGGGGTGTAGCACTGGCCGTCCTGGCCCGGCCGCTCCTGTTAAAGGCCATGGGCATTTATTGGGCCCTGGAGGGAGTGCTGGGTTACTGCTTATGGTATGATCTCATGAACATAAGTTCCTTGCCGGGAAAACAACGCAAGTACGGGGAGGAGGATTTTCCCGTTCCCGGGGAAGCCAGGACTGGTTATACGGATGTGTTATCTTTTTCCCGGGAAAAGGCGGAATCGGCTTAATTACCCCTTGTCTGCAGAGGTATTTGGTGGTATACTGATTTTGGGTAAGGAGGTTTTTTGTGCATGTTGCTGGCGAGTATTATCAACGGCATGACTACCATGACCCGGTCGGGCATGCAAATGCGCGGCCTTTTTGTCATTGCCTTTTTCTCGCCTGCAACCTGATGGTTTTGTCCAAATTTAGTTTAGCTGACAGGACAGGCCACCCGGTTGGGGTGGCCTAAAATTTTTTATCCGGGAGGAGGTGCGGGTATGGCGGCTGAGGGGGTTATTCTGGTCCAGTGCCAGGGTCAGTGGCTGGCCTTCGTGGATGGTGTTGTGGTGGCCGTAGGGAATAATTTCGATGACGTTTGGAACCGGGCGCTGGTTTACTGAAAGCCGGTTTATGGTGTCGTTCCTTTTCTCCATGCACCGGTTTAAAATAAATTTGGTCCCCGCCGGGGGACCTTCGTTTTTTACATGCCTCTGATATAGCTGGCTTGCTGGCAGTGGGAGCAACGGTAGGAACCGAAATCCTTTATGGTACGGGTGACATTCCCGCAGTGGGGACAACGATAGGTGATTACCTCAAAGAGGCCGCTTGACAGCAGGATACAGGCGGCAATACCGGCCATAACGCCGGTGACTACGGCGGGTGCCTGTAGAACAACGCCTATTCCGGCCACCAGCAATATGGTGCCGGTGAAATAGAGCAAGCGCAGGAAAACCAGGAGCAGTTCCAGTCCGGGCGTTTTAATTTCTCCCGGGTGGTACATGTTTTCCCCCTCCTTAAGAACAGGCCTTTAACTTGATTTATTTCGAGCGGGAAGAAAAAATTCCTGCCCCATGGTACAAAAATTTACTCAAATCCTCACTTTATATTGCCGTTTGGAATTAAGCGGTGTGTCTGGCAGGAAATCCTCGAAGAGAAGCGAAATTTATTTTTAAAGGAAAATTACTTGCCCTCCTTATTTTTCACCGCGACGTTCCGAAAAAATATATTAAATAGCTGTTGTGTAGCGGCATTGGGGGGAGGGAATAATGGTCGATGAGTACCGGAGCGTGAAGGTAACCATTAGCGAGGATAAAATGAAAGCTTATGTTTCTGCTCCGGGGGAAGTTACCGTCCTGGATCCGGAAGCGGTTTATAAAGCGCTACAGGCGGCAGGAGTGGTTTTCGGAATCAAAGATGATGCGGTAATCTCGTTTGCTACGAGCCCCCAGCCGGAGCCGCTGCTGGTGGCGGAAGGGGAGCCTCCGCAACCGGGTGTGGATGAGCGGCTGGAAATGCTTTTTGATGATGGAACGCTTTTCGAAAGGGCTGTGGACGAGGATAAGCGCGTTGATTTCCGGGAAACCAGTACCATTGTCTCTGTGGAATCCGGGGCCTTGCTGGCAGTAAAGCACCCTCCGCAGCCCGGATTGCCAGGCAGGGCCGTGACCGGCGAGGATCTCCCTCCCCCGCCGCCACGGCTGTTGGAGTTGCGGGCGGGAAAAGGGGTGGAACTAAAGGAAAACGGTACCCGGGTGGTGGCCCTGGTTAACGGGCGGCCCTGGTATAAACAGGCCGGGAACACTTATGTTTTTAATGTTGACCCCCTGCTGGTTCACAAAGGGGATGTATGCATTAAAAGCGGTAACATCAGGTTTAAAGGGGACTTGAAAATTCTGGGCAATGTCTGCGAGGCCATGAAAGTTCAGGCTACCGGCTGTGTAGAAATCACCGGACTGGTAACCCGGGCCACGGTGATCAGCGGGGGCAAGTTGCAGGTACACCGGGGGGTGATCGGCAGTAAACTGCGGGCCGGTAGCGGTTTTCCCGGGGCTAAAAAGCTTTCCTTCATGCTCCGGGACATTCAATCCAACCTGGACCTTCTCAAGCAGGCCGTGGAGCAGTTAAAGCGGCACCAGGAAAACAATTTGGACCGGGTAGACTTCGGGCGGGTTCTTATGACCCTGATGGATACAAAATTTAAAAACCTGCGTTCCCTGGTAAAAAGCACCATGCGGGAAATTGCTGCCATCAGGGCAGAGGTGCCCGATGAAGTAGCCAGATGCTGCCGTTCCTTAAACTGTCTGGTGGGGCTGAATCCCCTGACGGTAAAAAGTTTTAGCGATGTAACCAGGGATGTGGAATCTGCCGCCGCCCTGCTGCAGGAAACTGCTGAAAATCCGGCCGATGTGGTGATCCCTTCGGCCATGAGTTCCACCATCCAGAGTTCCGGCAGCGTCTATGTGACCCAGCGGGGCTGTGTCAATACCACTATTAATGCCGGGCAGGATGTAGTGGTCAAAGGTTCTTTCAAAGGCGGGGAGGTCTTTTGTGAGGGCAACGCCGAGATAGAAGAACTGGGCAGCACCCTGGGGGTGCCTCCGGTGGTCCGGGTAGGGGCGGCCGGGGTAATCAGAGTAAAGCGGGCCTTCCCGGGGTCTGTGGTGCAGGTGGGGCAGCGCCGCATGATTCTTACGCAGGAAATGGGCTCTTTTAAAGCCCGTCTCAATAAAGAGGGAGAACTGGATATTATCCCGGGAAATTAATGCAATCAGGAAAGGTGATGGTAGTGCGCGAGGCTATGTTAATGGTTGCCCAGCTGATGGCCCTGTCGGCCCGGACCGCTCCCAAGGGGTTGGGCCAGGATTATGTGGGTACCCGGGTGCTGTCGGGAGAAGAGCTCTCCCGGCTGGCCGATGAAATGGAACGCTTTGGAAAGGAACGGGGGAAGGCCAACTTCGACCGGGATGCCGATAATGTGCGCCGGTCAGACGCGGTAGTACTCATTTCCCTCACGGAAAACAAGCCTTTGGGCCTGAACTGCGGGGCCTGTGGTTTTAGCCGGTGTGAGGATTTGCAAGCCCGGGAGGGCCCGGAATTCCCTGGCCCCTTATGCGCCTGGCGTCTTTTGGACGTGGGCATTGCCCTGGGTTCGGCGGCCAAAACGGCCAGCCTATTTAACGCCGACAACCGGATCATGTACCGGGTGGGTACGGTTGCCCGCCAGATGGGTTTACTCCAGGGTCCCATCGTGGTGGGTATTCCCATTTCCGCTACGGGCAAGAACATTTATTTTGATCGCCCGGTAAAGTAATACAGGTAAATTTTAATTTCAGATTCATGGCAGGAAAAATATCCGGGCACGTCGAACTAATAACTGCATCAACAGGCAAATATTAAACATCAGCAGGTGCCCCCGTTTTAAACCGGGGGAGAATAGGGAATCAGGTGAAAATCCTGAGCGGTCCCGCCACTGTGATCGGGGAGCAACCTCCATGTTATAAGCCACTGGCACGGCACTCACTGATGATCTGCTGAAGTATCCCCAGTTTTTCAGCCGGTTTTGGCTGGGTAGCGAGCGACTTGAGCCGAGCGGCCAGCCAAACTTAGCAAGGCGAAAAGCAAGGCAGGCCCGAGGGCATGGATGCCCGAGGCCGACAGCTGAGGCAGGATGCCGAATTTGCCGGGAAGCCTGCCGGAGCTTTGAGCCGAGTATTAGTTTGGCCCCCCAGCACTCACTGATACCGGAGTTCTTTGATAGGATGATTGATGCCTAATATAGGCTTTCAATCTCCGGGCAGGTATATGGATCCGGTTAGTGCTGGGTCACCGGAGCGAGCGAGAGCCAAAACAGGCTAGGTTGGAAAGTGGGATAACTCACTGATGAGCTGATACATGCGATGGCACTTGTTTTAGCAATGAAAATGTTATAGCATGGTTTAACCATATCACTGGTGAGTGCTGGCTGGGAAGGCGGCTGGTTGTGAGGATCCGGAGCCAGGAGACCTGCCTGCTGATTCTTTCACCGCTGGATGATGGTAAAGTCCACGGCCTAGTTCGGGCTGTGGGCTTTTAATTTAACCTGTTAACCTGAACTTTAATATGTGGGAGGTTGATCGTTTTGTTGCTGGAAAAGACCATTGCCGAAGTGGGAACGCTATACCCGGAGCCTATGGCTGAAGCCCGAAAACGGCTGGACAGCCTGATCAAACCACCCGGCAGCCTGGGCCGGCTGGAAGAGCTGGCCGTCCAACTGGCCGGTATTACCGGCAAACCCCGCCCTGTGGTTGGCGACCGGGTGATTATCATTATGGCCGGGGACCACGGGGTGGTAGCCGAGGGAGTGAGTGTGGCGCCCCAGGAGATCACCCACCAGCAGATTCCAGCCTTCCTCACGGGGGTGGCCGGTATTGGCGTGCTGGGGCGGCTGGCCGGCGCTCGCCTGGTGGTGGTGGACGTGGGGGTAGCGGTGCCGGTAGATTACCCAGGCGTGCTGAACCGGAAAGTGCGTCCCGGGACGGGGAACATTGCCTGCGGCCCGGCCATGACCCGGGAGGAAGCGGTACGGTCGGTGGAAGTGGGTATCGAGGTGGTCCAGGGGGAGATCGACCGGGGAGCAACTTTGATTGGCCTTGGCGATATGGGCATCGGGAACACCACTCCCAGCAGTGCTATTGCCGCGGTGCTGGGTGGTTATGCCCCCGAGGAGGTTACCGGCCGGGGCACCCTGGTCAACGACCAGGTTCTGTGCCAGAAGATAAAAGTGGTAACTAGGGCGCTGGAAGTGAACCGGCCCGATCCTGCAGACGCTCTGGACGTGCTGGCCAAGGTGGGTGGGCTGGAGATTGGCGGCCTGGCCGGCGTTATTCTGGGGGCGGCCGCCCGGCGGGTACCCGTGGTCATCGACGGCTTTATTACCACTGCAGCGGCCATGGTGGCGGCCGGCCTACAGCCCAGGGTAAAGGAGTTCATGATTGCGTCCCATCTTTCCGGCGAGCAGGGCCATCGTTTGATGCTGGAGCACCTGGGATTGGTACCCATGCTTTACCTGAATATGCGTTTGGGTGAAGGAACCGGTGCGGCCCTGGCTATGCACCTGGTGGAGGCGGCCTGCCGGGTGATTAACGAGATGGCCAGTTTCAGCGAGGCGGGCATTGCCGCTCTGGATGAAGATAAGATATTAAAGTAAACAAAAAATAACAGAGCCCTGAGCACCGCCTGCAGGTGGGCTCAGGGCCTGCTCAGTCTAACCAAATGCTACAGGGCAATCCGTCGGGCTTGGCGAACTGCCGGATGCGGACATGCACGTCCGGTGGGTGAGAGGTCTGATGTTAGCAGCCTATATCTACCCAGTTCAATGGTTTAGCGGAGTTTTTCAAAACGATCCTTTAGCTTTTTCAATACCTGGGGCATGGTGGTGTATTCCATTTCGTCCAGGTGCAGCCGGTGGGGTTCAAAGGGGCCCAGACTGCGCATGTAACTGGCAATTTCGTTGGCTATTTGCCGGGCCTGGTCGAAGGCCGGGTCGGCAAAGAAGTCCTGGGGACCAATAAGCTTGCCTTCGGCCAGCTGGAAGCCAAGGGCGACAACCCGGGGCGGGCCGTCAAAACGGGATGGGGTGGCCTGCTGCAGGCCTACCGGCATCAGAGGACCGCTGTGAGAGCCGCGCATCCAGCCGCTGACCAGGTGGGGTTTAGTGAAGGGTTCCAGCACTTCCCCAACCGCCGGCATACCGCTCTGGCAGCGTACGATACACACCGGGTCGTCCTTGCCTACGTAGCGACCGGCCATCAGATTTAACCGCTGGGTGCTGGATACGGCGGCAATTTCTCCCGATTTCTTATGAAAAACGCGCTTGATGCAGTAACGTCCGGGAGCGCCGATGAAAACGAGCATGTCATATATTTCCTCGGGGGCCGAGAAAGTAACACGGGTGTTTTCAATCAGGTCCCGCACCTCGAAAATAAACCCGTCGTGCATACTGGGGTCGATGACCAGCCCGGCGGTGTTAAAGGGATCGGCAAAAATTTTGTACAGGGGCAGGTTCCAGGCTCCCGGTTCCGTCTTGTCGGCCATAAAAATAATAATGGGTTCACTTTTGCGCTCTTCAAACTCCATTTCCGCTACTCCGGGACCTAAACCCTTGATGTTGCCGGAAAAGGCGTCGGCCAGCAGGTCCTGGCCAGCGCCGTAAAGCTTCAGTTTCTTGGCTATTTCAGTGCAGGCTACAAAAGTATCCCAGGCCAGCTGGTGGATTTCACCGTTATTCCGGCCCAGTTCGTGGGTCATAATCAGGTTAATATCGTCGCCTACATGGGTTACATAGGAGTCTATCAGGAGGGAGCTACCCTTAAGCATGCCCTGGGCCTTTTCAATCAGGGCGGAGTGGACGGACGAATGTCCTACACAACCTCCTACATCCGCTTTGATGACCGTAACGGTAATTTTCTTGCCCATGAAGATCCTCCCCGTACAAAAAATGATATACTTACACTTATTCTTGAAACGCAGGGCACTTTCCTGCTAAACAAAAAAATTTTTTAACCCAAATTTATAATTGTGATGACATAATTCTCTGTCTAGAGCTTATTGTGTTATCTTATTTAGACGTTAAAACTCTCTGGGCTTGCAAATAATTTCCTTAACCTTGGTGTCAAAAAAGCGGTTGGCATGGGCAGGAAGAATTACCGCGGCGGTATCGGCACCCGTTCCTGTTCCGGCAACAGCCACCACCTCTTTGCCCGCCGGGATCAGCCCGGCGTCAAGCGCCATGACGGCGATTTCCACACATACCTTCAAACCCTGACCCAGCATGCGCAGGGTTTGGGCAATGATTTCAGCGGGATAAACGCCGCCGAATTTGTTCCGCACCCCCCGATCCAGCCCGCCCATGAGATGGGTGGTGGTGAGCAGGCGTACTCCCCTGGCCGTCAGTTCTTCGCGCACGCCGGGGGGCATTTCATCCTCTCCCGGGGCGGTAAAGCCCACGTGGTGGGTTACGCAGACCACATGGGGGACCTTGCCGATAAGTTTTTTTGCCGTTGCCCCGCTGCAGGAGGCCACCACGATGTGGTCAATGGATAACTCCCGCGCCCTCTTCACCGCCAGGGCAATAGTCTCGTCAGTATTAACAGGACCTTTTTGGGACCAGTACATTCTCTTACCTCCTCGTATCATAGTATTAGAACCACCGGACAACCCCAGATTCCAGTTTAGGAATAATATGGGTTGACCGGATGGTTGGGAACCGGTTCC